>NZ_JBLXXY010000005.1:0-137472 GCF_048512815.1 Rothia sp. CCM 9419
GGGTCCCCAACTTCTCGTGGCCCCCCCCCCCACCCCCCCCTTTTTTGGAGCGTTAGTTGTTTTGACGTTTATGCGTTAGGAGTGTTTACGTCTGCTTCTTCTTCACGACCGGGGGTTCGTAGATTCCATTTACGGATAACGAAACGGAAGGTGAAGTAGTAGATAACGGCGTAGCACAAACCGATAGGGATAATCCAGATGGAGTTTTGCGAAATACCGAAGTTGAGGAGGTAGTCGATGGCTCCTGCAGAGAATCCGAATCCGGCATGGATACCTAATGCGTTGGTCAGCATCATGGCCGTTCCGGTAAAGACTGCGTGGATAACGTAGAGTGGCCAAGCAACGAACATGAAGGAGAATTCAAGAGGTTCGGTAATACCGGTGAGGAGTGCGGTGATACCGGTGGAGAGCATAACGCCTCCGATGAGTTTCTTCTGTGATGGTTTTGCTTCTTGCCAGATGGCTAGTGCTGCTGCTGGTAGTGCGAACATCATGATGGGGAAGAATCCTGTCATGAAGACACCAGCAGTAGGGTCACCAGCGAAGAATCGGTTAAGGTCGCCTTGTACACCGTTGTAATCGCCGATGAGGAACCAGACGATGGAGTTAAGGATGTGGTGGAGACCAACGGGAATGAGCATACGGTTCAGGAAGCCGTAAATACCAGAGCCGATAATCGCGTTTGCGTAAACGGCTTCACCGACGCTCTTAAGAACTGCGTCAAAAGCAGGGTATAGGAGGCTCATAAGCACACCAAGGACGATGGCGGCGAAGGAGGTGAGGATTGGGACAAGTCGACGTCCGCCAAAGAATCCGAGCCAGTCGGGGAGTTTGGTGCGGTGGAATTTTTGCCAGAGTAGTGCTGCGGTAATACCAATAACGATACCGCCAAGAACACCGTAGTTAATTTTTTCTTGTTCGGCGCCTTCAGCTGCTGCTCCAAGCATGATAGGAGACATTGCGGTGAAGACGTTGTTAAGGACGACGTATCCGACAGCTGCTGCTAGCGCGGTAGATCCGTCACCTTTTTTCGCAAACCCGAAGCTAATGCCAATAGCAAAGAGGAGAGGCAAATTTTCGAAGAGTGCTCCACCTGCAGCGCCGATGACGCTTGCTACATCTTGCATACCAGGAAGTGCGCCGAGAAGGTCTTTTTGTCCGAGGCGTAGAAGAAGGGCAGCTGCTGGAAGCGCTGCGATGGGAAGCATAAGAGAACGCCCAAAACGCTGTAAGACTTTCATGGATTTTCCGTCTTTCAGACTTTTTCGTTCCGTTGTCGCCGGGGTCGACATGGGTCCTCCTTGATAGGGGGTAGGGAGTTATTGATGTGTGTATGACCTCTGGTACTGTTTATAACCAGTGATATAAGATACTATAGTTCATGATGAAGAACCTGCCAAGAGAATATCGAGGATAAAGTTCTTAGATCACCCATAACCACTCCAACCTCAGTTAGGAAAACATCATGTTTGATGCAGAAAAAATTCTAGAAGCACTCGGCGGAGCAGATAACGTCGAAGAAATTGAAGGTTGCATCACCCGCCTTCGCGTAGAAGTTGACGACGCCGAAGCCGTAAACCAAGACGCCCTCAAAGCAATGGGAGTTCACGGAGTCGTCGTTCTTGGATCAGCAGTTCAGGTTGTTGTAGGACCAGTAGCCGACACCTTGGCAGAAGACATTCAAGACCTTCTCTAAACCCCATATACATAAACCTCCAGAAGAAGGAGACTTACCATGACACAGCTCCTCGACGTCTATGCGCCATGCGCTGGCGAACTCAAAAGCCTCTCAGACGTACCAGATGAGGTATTTTCCCAAAAAATTGTTGGCGAAGGCATCGCCATCGAACCGACAATTGAAGACGACGAAACCTTCGAGGTTAAGGCCCCGTTTGACGGCGCGATTCTCAAACTCATGCCTCACGCATTTGTCATCGCAGCTTCAACAGGGGAAGCGTTACTCGTTCACGTCGGTATTGACACCGTAGAGTTTGCAGGTGAAGGCTTTGAACACTTTGTTCAAGAAAAAGACAGCGTTACACGCGGGCAAAAACTTATGAAGGTTGATGCCAGCGCCCTCAAAGAAGCAAAATCTTTGATGTGCCCAGTCGTCGCGCTTAAACCTACACAATGCACGCTGGTTCCAGTAGAAAACTCTACGCTCTCTACAGAAACCGTCGTTTTACAGTTGTCTTCCTAGAACTATTCTTCGAGAATACTCTTATGTTGAAACATGAACGCGTCCGTGCGCAGTTAGAAGAGCTCATACACTCCAACTATCGTTCTGGAGATTGCCTCCCCGGAGAGCGTTTTCTCGAGCAAAAGTTTGGGGTCTCTCGAATTACCGTTCGACGTGCTATCTCTGAACTTGTCCAAGCTGGGCTATTAGTAAGAGTTCACGGTAAAGGCACTTTTGTCTCGCACGGACGCGTTCAATCACATCTACACCTCGCATCTTTCCACGAGGACATACGCAACGCAGGGATGACACCTGGCACCAAAGTCATTGACGCGTATTGGGAAGAACCACCAGAGAATCTTCAAAAATTCTTCCCACAAACACAACGCTTGCTCCACCTTAAACGTCTTCGCTTAGGAAATGGGCTTCCTGTCTCTGTTGATCAAAGTTGGATTCCAGAAGATATTGCTCAACCCTTTGTTCATAGCGACCTTACGTCTTCTCTCTATGAGCTCTTCTCGAGTTCTGGCACCCCAGTAGTTGGAGCGCAACAAACGGTTGAAGCAGGCAAACCGTCAGAAGATTTAGCTCACCTTTTAGAGATATCACCTCGCGAACCGGTACTCATCTTTCACCGGTATTCCTATACGCTCATTGATGACATAAAGTTTCCGATAGAACATACTGTATCTACATATCGTGCAGACCGATACCGTCTATCCATGCATGTAGAGAGCTCTTCCTCGACCTGCTCTGCACGCTAAAGTTATCACCGATATATATTTCAGAACTTATCCAAACGACAGGGAAATCACAGCTACGACAGCCCCAAGAGTCCTCACGCGCCAGTATGATGTAAAAAGACTGAAATATTAAGAAGTGCAACGCGTCTTTTCGTAGTCACATTTCTACTGTTAACTTCATGTACCACTTCTACCGATTGAGAACTATGTCCAAAAAATTTATTACCTGTGCAGCTCTCACAGGACTTCTTGCCCTCAGCGCTTGTGGCGCTCAAAATAGCACGGCTTCCTCTGCGGCCTCTAGCTCGACTCCTAGCAGCACGCCCAGCGCGACCCCATCAGCTACGGCAACCCCAACACCATCAGCAACACCTTCGGCGACCCCCACACCTAGTGAAAAGCCAACACCAACCCCTACCGTAGTTGAAGAAAAACCAGCCGAACCTGAGACAACAGAACCTGCTCAAGAAGAAACACCTGAAGGGCCAACCCCTGAAGAACTAGCTTACGAACAGGCTAAAAAAGATGCAGAAGCTGCCGGTTTCCAAGCGATTAACGCCATCATCGAAGATATGTATTCGCAAGGCCTTGCCGGCTCTGCAGCAGCTAAGAAAAATCTTTCCGACAAAGTCTCCACAGCGTTATCTAATGACATCAAGTCTCGCGCTAACGCCAAAACACCTTACCGTGAGCTACTAGAACACACTCCTGAAGAGAAGCTCATCCCCATCCTTGAGGATGTTAAGAACACTGCCCCCTACGCATCTCGTGTAGACACCACCGGCATGAATACCGCTGACCAGCTTGCACTTTTCATGCTTTTGGCAGATGTGAGCAACGGCGTCAACGACAGCAACTACCGCTACTATGATTTCCAAGCTGCAGATAACACCGAAGTAGACTTCAACGGCGATAACAAAGTCACGCTCAGCAACATCACCAGCAAGGCTAACGACGTTAACGCACGCTTTGTCGATATGTCTAACCCCGAAGAGAACTATAATTTCTCGCTGATTAGAACGGATCAGGGCTGGCAGCTCGAAGGACCAGTCATGCTGGACTATTTCACCGAGCAAATTCACCGCTAAAATATATTTTTATATTACGAAAGCACTCATACCCGACGTTTTCCCTTCTCATTAGGGAGAATACTACTCGGGTGTGAGTGCTTTAGTATTTCTCATAACGTGGGGTCCAATTGTCCTATCCATAGGCTAAAATGATACTCGGCTCACATATTTATTTACGTACACTCAAGGAGTGCTCACCCCAATGGCCCGTATTGTCGTCGACGTTATGCTCAAACCAGAAATCCTTGACCCTCAAGGTAAAGCCATCGCCAACGAACTACCCCGTATCGGACTCACCCAATTCACAGATGTCCGACAAGGGAAACGCTTTGAACTATCCGTCTCCGGCGAAGTTACTGAAGAACTCCTCCAACAGGCTCAACAAGCTGCTCAGGAGCTACTTTCAAACCCCGTCATCGAAGATGTTGTCAACGTTTCGGTAGTGGAGGACTAAACAAACATGGTTGAGTCTCTTAGCGCACACGAAACACCCCTCATCGGAGATTTCACAACACCTGCACCAGAAGAACAACTCAAAGACGTTCGCGTAGGCGTTATCACATTCCCTGGAACACTTGACGACAGAGACGCTATGCGAGCAGTAACACTCGCCGGTGGAACACCCGTACCGCTGTGGCACGATGAAGCCAACCTACATCAGGTTGACGCAGTCATCGTTCCCGGCGGTTTTTCATATGGAGACTACCTGCGCGCTGGCGCCATCGCAGCGAAAGCCGCCGTCATGGAAAAAGTTATCGACGCCGCACAATCCACACAGGCACTACCCGTGCTAGGTATCTGCAACGGCTTCCAGATTCTCACCGAATCACACCTACTACCAGGGTCCATGATTAAAAATGATCATCGAAAGTTTATCTGCCGAGACCAAACACTACGAATCGAAAATAACACCACCCCATGGACACGGCATTATGAGGCCGGTCAAGAAATAGTGGTCCCACTCAAAAACCAAGATGGTCAATACGTTGCAGACCCTAAAACTCTTGAAGAACTAGAAAACCAAGGACGTATCGTCTTCCGCTATGTTGACGTAAACCCCAACGGTTCACGTAACAACATCGCTGGTATCTGCAACGAACGAGGTAACGTCGTTGGACTCATGCCACACCCCGAACACGCTGTAGAACCAGGTTTTGGGCCCTCCTCCTCCGGTGATGGAAGCCGCACCCTACGTGGTGGCGCTGACGGGCTAGGGGTCTTCTCCTCCGTTTTGAGCACACTCGTTACACACCCTTAGTTCAGTTTCTTACCCATCGCAGAGAAGTCTTCTTCGATGGTTTACCACAAGGATCTACCTACTCATGAGCGATAAGCAATTCAACCTAGACACCGTAGAAAATGCTGCGGCAACCCCCAATACACAACTGCCGTGGGCTGAACTTGGTCTCAAAGAAAACGAGTTCAACGACATCGTTGCACTCCTTGGACGACGCCCCACCGCAGCAGAATTAGCCATGTATTCTGTTATGTGGTCTGAACATTGTTCCTATAAATCTTCCAAGATTCACCTTAAACAATTCGGACAAAAAGTCACCGAAGAAATGACCCAAGACCTCATGGTTGGTATGGGAGAAAACGCCGGTGTGACAAACATCGGCAATGGTTGGGCAGTCACCTTCAAAATTGAGTCGCATAACCATCCTTCCTATGTCGAACCATATCAAGGTGCAGCAACCGGTATTGGCGGTATCGTCCGTGACATTATTTCAATGGGTGCCCGACCTGTAGCTGTCATGGATCCACTACGTTTTGGCGCTATTGACCACCCCGACACTCAACGAGTTCTACCAGGTGTTGTCTCAGGTATCGGCGGATACGGCAACTCTTTGGGGCTACCTAATATCGGTGGCGAAGTAGAATTCGACTCCTGTTACCAAGCAAACCCCCTAGTCAACGCTCTTGCTGTTGGCATTATGCGCCATGAAGATATCCGCCTCGCTAATGCTTCTGGTGTAGGCAATAAAGTGATTCTCTTCGGCGCACGCACCGGTGGAGACGGTATTGGTGGGGCATCGGTACTCGCCTCAGAATCTTTTGACGACACTAAACCCTCAAAACGACCAGCAGTTCAGGTAGGAGACCCTTTCGCCGAGAAAGTACTCATCGAATGTTGCCTAGAACTTTTCAAAGGCTCTGTCGTTGAAGGCATTCAAGACCTTGGCGCAGCCGGTATTTCTTGTGCAACAAGCGAACTCGCATCCAATGGTGAAGGCGGCATGCACGTAGACCTCACAAAAGTTCTATTACGTGATCCGACCCTCACCCCAGGAGAGATTCTCATGTCAGAATCTCAAGAGCGCATGATGGCCGTTGTCACCCCAGAAAATCTAGAACGTTTTGAGCAGATTATGCACAAATGGGACGTTGAGTACTCAATTCTAGGTGAGGTAACCGATACTGGTCGCCTCATCATTGAATGGGACGGCGAAATCATTGTCGATGTAGACCCTAAAACTGTTGCCCATGATGGGCCTACCTATGAACGCCCCTATGCCCGCCCTGATTGGCAAGACGAAGTACAGTCCCAACACTTTACAGGCTCTGCGGAGGACGCTCAACGCCCCACCCAAGAGAACCTTGCCGAAGCCATTATTGACTTCATGGCAAGCCCTAATATGTGTTCAAAGAGTTGGATTACAAACCAATACGACCGGTATGTTCAGGGTAATACAGCGTTATCGCAACCTGATGATTCTGGTGTCATTCGTGTTGATGAGCAGACCGGTGCAGGTGTTGCCCTAGCAACAGATTCTTCTCCACGATTTAGCTATCTTGACCCTTATACAGGCTCACAAATCGCTCTAGCAGAAGCATATCGTAACGTATGCACTGTAGGCGCTCGCCCTGTTGCTGTTTCAGATTGCCTCAACTTCGGATCCCCAGAAGACCCTGATATTATGTGGCAGTTCGTAGAATCAGTCCGCGGACTGGCCGATGGTTGTCAAGAACTAGGCGTCCCCGTGACCGGAGGAAACGTCTCCCTCTACAACCAGACTTCTGGGCAAGCTATCAAACCAACCCCCGTTATTGCCATGATGGGCGTCATGGACGACGTAACCCGTCGTGTGCCTTCTGGGTGGCAACAAGAACATGATGGGCAAGCAATCTACCTTCTTGGCACCACCCGTGATGAATTAGATGGTTCTGAGTGGGCGCGGTATTGCGGACACCTTGGTGGCATGCCTCCTCAAGTTAATCTAGCTCAAGAAAAACTTTTAGGTGACATGCTGGTGAACATGTCTCGTGATGGCATGATTGACGCTGCCCACGATGTCTCCTCTGGTGGTATTGCTGCCGCTGTAGCTGAAGCCTGCTTACGTTTTAATGTTGGCGCTCGTATTGGTCTTAGTGAAGTTGCTGAACGAGATGGCGTCGATTTGTTTACGACGCTGTTCTCGGAATCTACCGGACGTGTTATTGTGTCTGTTCCGCGCTCCGAAGAAGTACGTTTCAAAGATATGTGCACGGCACGAAATTATCCTTTTGCACGTATCGGCGTCGTTGATGCGGCTTCTGAAAATCTTGATTTTCAGCAGGTTGTTGTTCCACTCAATCAGCTACGTGAACGTTGGGAAAATACCATGCCACAGTATTTTGGCGAGGTAGCTCAAGGCTAGATACTAGCTACCTAAAAAATATAGGATGAGGGGTGCTCACGTCTTTTGAGGTGAGCACCCCTCAGCTATATGTTCTCTATACGGCAAGAAGCTTAACGTCTTCTGCGTCAGCATCAATTTCCACGACAATGTTTTGTTCGTCTAGAGGTATTGTTGCTACATGGCGGAGATAGAATGTTCCGGATTCTGGAACCTCATGGTATTTCCTTGATTCCCCAATCCTAGACATAACTTTACTTCCAGGTGTTGCATTTACTTGTGCGCTTAGTTCACGCGTAGAACCAGATACGTTTTGACGATACTTAGAATGGGTAATGGTCGTTCTGAAGGGATTCCCAGACGAAATTGGAAGAATGTTATCACGGTAACATATCGAACGATCAGCGACTCCTAATCCTGAAACAGTTAGAACCATAAGTGCGCCTTGATCACGCAGCTGAGCAATATATTCGAGTGTCTTCTTGAAGTCTGTAAAAGACATCTTTTTCTCTTGTCCAACAGAATTCATATGCCACATTAAAACCACCCCCATCTTCCATTCAACAGCTCTATTGATGAGGTCTCGTGCTCTCAAAAAATTATAGGAGTCTAGGGAGTAATGTGTCTGGCCATCTCGCATAATTCCATCAAGAGGGCGAAAATAACTATTTCGTAGATACCCGGATGCTAAACCATGATTTTCGAGGATAAGTTTTCCAGCATAACTATCCCCCCATTTTTCAGGGGAATCTGAAGGCATATGGCCTTCGTACTTTATGCTGTCCCCACCAGGAGGAGCAAAACAGTCTATGGGGATACGTGGCATTTGTCTCCGCAGTTTATTACGGCCACCAAGAATCTCGTAGCGTAGCTTCTCATGAGGGGCATCGGTATGAGTCACTCCGTGGTTCCAGACTTCTCCACCATGGTGAATAACGTAATTCTGGATACTTTCAAAAGTATCTTTTTCTTTAGAATTCTCACCCACTCGGTTTGAGGTAGTAACTCGTGTAAAAGGGAAAGCATATTTCTCGAGGAGAGATAGTGCCATCTCTTTGAACTCTAAAGCTCCATCGTCAAAGCGAAGAGCAATAGCAGCTCTCCCACCAGTTCCTATCTTTCCTCCTTTACGGGCACTAATATTCTGTTGAAGAATAAGATGTTTACCTGATAAACTCAACGATTCTTTAGGTATGACGGTCTTTGCACCCGTATGTTCCTCTTCAGTAAAATACTTTTCCCAAGAGTTCCAACGTATTTTGGGTTGTGGAAGTTTTCCTTTTTTATAGCTATTTAGCGCTGTCCACCCAATAATTTTTGGTTTTTTCTGCTCGCCGAATCGTGCGTACACCTTATTCTTTTTAGATACGACAGTGAGCCTTTGAAAAAGTACTTTCCCAAAATCAAATACTTCTACAATCGAGTCTTTATAGGCCTCTTGAAAGTTTGGCAAACCTCTACAACTTTGCTGTTGTACAAGGTATATTCCTTCACGATTCATAGCGTCAAGGTCATCTACATATTCCATATATTTCCATCCTCATATATTGAGGGATTAGAACATCAGGTGTTCTAATCCTTTCCCATAAAAACGTAGCGGAGATTGTGCCAATAACTCGCGGTCTTCAACATTCCACGCATGAGAGCTGGCATCGCCACTGCGCATTTGCAAGAAGTTAAACCTATCCGAAGAGTAAATCACTCCCCCATCTTGATGCACAGACGATAAGAAGCCCGTATCTTCACCCCGATTTCCAGCAGGAAATGGGTGTTCAAGAAATACTTCGCGAGTGCCTGTAATGGTTGGCCCCATCACGAAGTTCGTGTATTTATGCTCGCGTTCTGGGTTGCGTAGCAACGTCGCGTTATGCGCCTGAAGATGCATATAGTGTGCCTGTTTACCGACGATGTCTGCACCAGAATAAGCAAGAGCAAAAAGCATATCTTGAAGATAGTGTTCACCGTAGAGGTCGTCATCGTCGACTTTTGTGATAATTTTTCCATCTGCGCTACGCACTAGTTGGTTTAAACATTCTCCCAGAGAGAGCGTTGAGTCTGCTCGTAGTATTTGCAGTTCTATTCCGTAGTCGCGTGCTTTAGCTTGAAGCTGTGGTGTTGGTACGTCAAACCCGTGAGTGAGTAGGTTAAGTTGTACTGGAACTGGCGAAAAGCTAGCAACAGTTTTAAATACGTGGTCGATATGTCCGGGTCTGTTCGTTGAAACAATAACGGTTGTCTCAGGTAGTTGGTGTGGGTGTTGTTGAGGTGTTTTCCCAGCAGCTTGCAATACTTGCATAGCACGGTGAGTGTAGGTGTGTGCAGACCAGATTTTTCGTTGTGCAAGGTGCACCGTACGGTCATTGAGCTCTGGAGAGTTTACCAGTGCTTTGAGCATATATTCTGCTTGTTTTTGGGTAGTCGCGATAGGTACTTCTTCATCGGTAAAGAAGCGCGGTATAGCCTCTGAATGAGTCGTTAGTACGGGCGTTCCAGAAGCTGTAATTTCAAAAACTCGTCGGGCACACATACTCGGTGAGTCAGTAACAGAGTTGACGTTTAGAAAGACTTTATACGCCTTATACGCGGTTAACATTTTTGCGTACGAAAGTGATCCAACTATTTTTTGGCTAAAAGGTTCAGGAAACTGGTAGTTTGGGTCGTCGTTGAGGAATCGCGAAAAAATTTCTAGCCCGTGATCCATCGTAGGGCTAACCGCATATGCGGCGCCAAGGAGCATGTCCATTTGTTCACGACGTTCTGGGTATTTATGAGCAAAATACATTCCGGCGAAGGCAATATCTCGTTCGTGGAATCCGTGTGGAGGTCGGGCAGGGTTATGGATCGCTTTTTGTGCGGCAAAGGCGAGCGCAGAGATGTTACGGTGCCCTAGCCGTTTTTGATATTCAGGAATTTTCCGTTCATCTGAGGTGAATACATAATCAAATAATCGTGCGGTAGGAAGAAAATCTTCAAAGTGTGGGGGGTCTTCTTTATTCCAAAAGATGGTGGGAATATGATGCGCCTTGCAATAGTTGATGATGTCTTTTAACGCTGTTGAGGGAGCATTTTTTCCGGTCAGTTGGTATTGCCAGGCGCCGTTATTACCTGCCCATGCTGATTCGACAAAAAGTAAATCTATTCCCGTGTTAAGTTGTTCTTCCCATGTGCTGGGGTCTAGCGCAACGGTATTAAATTCGTAGCCCCATGCTGCAGCTGAAAAATCATCGAGGATGACGGCTACACGATATTCGTTGAAGGTGGGAGTGCGTTCTATAGGACTGGAAAACTCTGGAAAGTCGAGTCTTAGGTGTTGATTCTTCCCTGAAAAGAGTGTTTTCAGCGGGGAGGAGCGAGTAATATGGGGTCGAGCGTCAGCACCTTTAACAACGTGTTGTCTGGTGGTGAAAGCTCGAAGCTGTTTGCGCCCGCCAGTGCGTAAATGCCAGGCAGCTCGTCTAACGTAATTAATCGCTTCAATAAGGTGGGAAGAGGACGACATTGGTTTTCTCTTAGTGACGGTTCTACACTTTATAACAATCTGCTACTAATGTAGCTTGTACTAGTTTTTCATAGAAGTTAGGGAACAAGACGCTGAACAGTACACCGATTCGCACTTTTATCTATGGTTCTTGCGTTTCGCGGGATACCTTTGAACTGGTGCCTGCTCAAGATTATAAGATTCTCAATTATGTTGCTCGTCAATCTGTTATTGCGATGAGTCGAGATGCTAGTGAGCTTTTCCCTTCTGGTGTGTCGTTCTCGTCTAAGTTTCAACAACGCATGGTTGAAGGCGATTGGCAAGGTAACGCTTGGCAAGAGATCACCAGCAATAAGGATAATATTGACCTGCTCATCTGGGATATTTTTGATGAGCGCCATGGCGCATATCGTTTTGATAATGGTGCAACGGTGACGCGTTCCAGTGACTTGTTAGGTTCAGAATTGACAGAGCATGTGTCGCAAGCTTTCCTCTTTGTTTTTGGTACAGACCGGCACTTTAATTTCTGGAAGTATTGTGTCGGTTACTTCGTCAAAAGCCTTAAGAATGCCCGCCTTTTCGACAAGACCGTTGTCATTAAAGTTCCTTGGGCTGAATATTTTGATTCTGGAGAGTCAACGCCATCAAGTATGGGAACTTCAGCTAAAGAAGCAAATAACCTATACGCCCGTTACTATGATTTCTTAGAGTCGTTAGGGTTCCATATGGTTGATTTGAGCGATTATCCTGTGCGCGCAGAGCCCCTCCACCAATGGGGTAAGGCACCATTTCATTACACTTTGGATGTTTATCAGGAAATCATCCGTCAGCTTCAAGAACTAGGGTTCTTGCCTCATCCTGAGAAGAGGAGCCAAGAGTGAACGCCCCTAAAACACGGCGCAGTTTTTCGTCTTGGTTATGGGGCTCTTTCCAAGATACTGACGAGCATGAGTACCAATCAGAACGTGGCTTTCCGGTACCTTATGTACCGTTAGGGCGTCTAGTTCATCGTTCCAACGAAGAAAACATTAAACGTGATTCTGATTCTTTAACTCAGATGATTTTTGGACAGAATCTTCGTCATGCTCCCGAGTGGTGGAAAGGTGCTACTGCTGTCGGTATTGTCAGTAGAGAATTACAAGAAACCTTTTCTGAAGAGTTAGTGAGCTTGTCTCCAGGGTGGTCTTATGGGGTGTTGAACGCTCTTTCTCCTAGTTTTTTTGTGATTGAAACTCGTGCCTTTGAAACAGGCCTATGGGCTTGTGCATTATCGCCTGGGAGTGAGCATCTTTTTGATGAAATATCTACGTTGACGAACCTCTCTCAGCGCAAACTTATTACCGTTATCCTCATTGATAATGCAGAGCTTGATGTTCGGCCAGCGCGCTCTTTTACATTAGCTAGTTCTTTGTCACGGTTACGTAGAGCAACCCCTGGTTCATTAGATTCTTTGGCCAATAACGATCCTTATGCGATACCTTTATCTGGGTTTTTATCTCGCCTTGACCAGTATCTTACGCAGGAGGTGTAGTGTGCTATGGATATTCTAATTGTTTTAGGAAACACTTCTGCACAGAAGACGATGACACAGATGTCTCGTGATCTTGCCGCAGCTTTAGAACGGCATCATATTTCTTATAAGATTCAGCGTTATGAAGGAAGCACTCAAGGTATTGGGCAGTGGATTCGACAGCATAGTATCCAGGAGCAAGCTCAGGCTGTTATTTGTGTTGGGTATACGTTGTGTTTTTACGCAGCACAAGATGCTTCTCTTGATGTGCCTCTAATGTGTGCGCTGCCTGATATACCTGGCACAGCAAATGCTCTTTTCGATGATGCTACTGATAAGTTAGAGACTATCGCCTCCGTTTCGGACCTTCTCTTCGTTGCAGACGAGACGTCACGCTCTCTTTTGGAATATGTTGTTCCAGGCGTTTCTGGTCGGGTACGTTTATGTTCAGATGTGCGCACTATTCGTTCGTTGCTCAAGGAAACTCGTACTTCTCAGAGCAACCACCGCATTTTAGTCAGTAGTCATGATTTTCGTTTTATTTCTGATGCGGTCTATATGCTTCAGCGTATTCCAGGTGTGGAAGTACGTCGGCAACAGTGGCAGTTGAGTTCGGAGACTCCTCCCGTTGATGATAGGAGCGCAGATTCTTTAGAATGGGCAGATACTATTCTGTGTGAGTGGGCAGGACGTAACGCGGTCTGGTATTCGCATCATAAACGTCAAGGACAACGACTCTTTGTTCGTCTCCATGGTTTTGAAAGTCGTTCTGAATGGATAGAGCAGTTAAATCTTTCTGCAGTAGATAAAGTATTTACAGTATCTGAGTTTTATCGTGAATCTCTTATTAATGAGTTAGGATGGTTGCCTTCTCAGGTTGCTGTTATTAATAACAGTATTAGCTACCATTCTTTTGACCGTGTTAAAGATCCTCATGCTGAGTTCCATCTTGGAATGTTAGGGTACACCCCATTGTTGAAACGCCCTCATCTTGCCGTCCGTATTTTACGTCAGCTTCTTGAATGGGATTCTCGTTTTATTCTGCATTTTCGAGGGGAGTCTCCGTGGAATAAGTCATGGATTTGGCAAAATAGCCCGCAAGAAGCCGATGGCTATCGTCAGCTATATCGTCTGATTGGGGATGATCCATTACTTAGAGAGCACATTGTTTTTGAGCCTTCTGGTGCTAACGTTGAATCGTGGTTTACGAAAATTGGTTGGATTTTGTCCCTCAGTGAACGTGAGACGTTCCATCTTGCCGCGGCTGAGGGCATGGCTTCGGGTGCGGTACCTCTCTTTTTACAGCGTACCGGTGTAACCGAAATTTTTGGTGCCCATTGGGTCTTTGAGAAGCCTGAAGATATTGCGTCTTTCATCTATCACACAGTTCAAGCTGGAACATGGCAAGAGCAAAGTGATAAAGCCTCATCATATGCTGCACGGTTCGACTATGTTCAGTCCAATCACCTATGGCGTAAGGTGCTTCTTGGTGAGTAATCCGCTCTTTGACGTCATCATTCCAGCTTCTCACGCCCATGAGACTCTTTCTCGTGCAGTAGATTCGGCATTAGCCAGTGACCTCGTCGGGCAGGTACTGATTGTGGTTGATGGCGGTGAACAAACTGCACAGGTTGCTTGTCGTCTTGGAGTAGAGCAAAATCGTGTCCAAGTGTTGTATACGGGAGAAGACTATAGCCCAGCCTGTCGTGGGGTAAGTGTTGCTCGCAATATTGGGTTAGAGCACGCTCGTTCTGAATGGGTGACTTTTCTTGACGCCGATGATGCATACGATAGTAACTATTTTGAAGCAATCAAAGATTTTCTCGATTATAGTAGTCATCCGCCATCTATCATTCATACTCGCCCGTTAAGGGTGCTTAACCAGCAGGTAGAGGATACACATCCCTTGCGGTATCGTTTTGCTTCTGGTGATTGTTTGGTTTCTTTAGAAGACGATCCTCACATGATTGGTCTTTCAGCAGTGTGCGCTGTTTTCCCTCTACAAGGTCTTAGGGATTATAGTATGCAGTTCAACCCTGAACTTAGGTTTTCTGAAGACGCCGATTTTATTGTTCGGTATCTTCTACAAGCACAAGGGCTAGTAGGTTTTAGTTCCCACGCCCGATACCTCTATTCGGTCGGTTCTTCAGGTTCTCTCAGCACTCGTGCTTGGAGTATGCCTGAGAAGTATCATCTTCCGTTTATTCACGCCTATTACCAGTGGATTAAGCAATGCTCAGGTCAGTTACCTATTTGGCTTCAGAACGTCCTCATCTATGAGCTAAGTTGGTATATTCAAGCTGACAGAGAGGTTTTTCATCCTTCATTAGAGCTTACCTCGACAGTACGTCAGAGCTGTGCTAAGCATATTCGACAGGTCGCTCGTTATCTTTCTGCTCAAACCATAGAAAATTATGCTCTAACACCGCTAAGCCTAGACCGAAGAATGATGTTGTTAGCATGTTCTGAGTCCGTTCGAACTGACAACATACTTAATGGTTATGTCATTCGTTATCAGCAACGCCCATGGCAGAAGAGTCGCAAATATACGTATTTTTTTGTGGGCAGTCTGAGACAGGAAGAATTTTTGACGTCCGATGGATTCCGACTCTTTTCCGAACACAGTACATGGGTTAGTCACACGCTATACGATACGGAGTTTGCACGAGAACGTATCCTTTGGTTTTCTGATTTGGTGTCTCAAGCGCTAGTTCATCATGAAGTCTATGAGGTATCTCCCTATAGGGGATTACCGCAGTTGCCTCGATTAGCTCAAAAGCAAGAGGCAGCACCAGCTGTTATAGATGCTAAAACGGATTCTCAGAAGGTGTCGCTTCGTAGAACTCTTTATAAGTTGCGTCAGAAGTTTTGGCATCTGAGGAAATCTATTACTCATCAGGGTTCTGTTCTTGAAGATACCGCCCAGATACCGTTGTGGCTTTATATGGATAGGGCGCATCGCGCTGGAGATAATGCAGAAGTTTTCTACCAATATGCTCAGCATCATGCACCGCAGGTTCAGCACGTCTTTGTGTTGAGTTATTCTTCCCCTGATTGGGCGCGTTTGGAGGAGCTAGGGTATCACCTTGTTGCGGTAGAAAGTGAAGAGTATGTTCGGTATGTGCGACAAGCACAATTCTTATTTCTAAGTGATATTAGCGATGGGCAAGTTGTATCTGCCATTCAAAAGTTAGGTCAGCACCAGTGTTTAGTGTTCTTGCAGCATGGTGTTATTCGACATCAGATTTGGCGTTGGCTTAATCCTCGTCGTATTGATTTGATGGTAACCAGCACGATTGAAGAAAATGAGCTTCTGCTGGCAGAAGGTTCTCATTACACCATTAGCGCTCCTGAAGTCATCGCTTCTGGGTTGCCTCGTTTTGATAGGTTAAATCATCTTATTCAGCAGCAAACTCACCGGAATATTGTGCTGATTTCCCCTACATGGGATAGCAGTTTATGTGCTCATGGTAGTGGGCAAGATCTTCAAGATTGGGTTAATCACTGGACAGCAGATTGGTTGCCACAAAAATTTTATGACGAGCGCGGTGTGGAGCTTCATCCTGTATTTTTTGTGCATCCAAATATGGAGTCTGCCATCAATAAGTATCATATCGATTTTCCGGTAGAGACTTGTTATGGTCATCAATTTCATGAGTTTCTTGCTCGTTCTTGTGCTGTCATAACAGATCGCTCCTCCATTGCTGAAGACAGTTGGTTTGCGGGTGTTCCTGTTATTCGAGTACTAGAACCTACCGAAGCAGCGCTACCCCATCGTCGGTTGAAGAACGTTCCTCAAGAGCAGGGCCCTGTTGTTGATGGGTTAAGAGAAGTTCCAAGGTTATTGCTTTCAATACATCAGTTATATCGGGGCCCACATAATAATTTGGAGAGACATTCATGCAAAGTTTTATTGAGAACTATTCTTAATAACTATGCTCAATTTTCAATTCCTTCATAAAATCAATTCTTCAGAACTGTAAGGAAGGTAGGATATTCCTTTTTTATCACTTAGACTGGTGTTTACGCATAAACATTTCCCCATATACGTTTCTACGAGGTATCCATGCCGGCAGGCGCCAATCTTCTTACCGTTATTGTCGAATCTCCCAATGGTTTAGATAAAGAATCTGAACTATATCGACGGCTTGTTTCAGCACACCTATTTTGGGAAGACAGATATTCGATAGAAATTGTTGAGGACCTCCTCAACACTGCAACCATTAAGGCTCTCTGCTCAAGAATCAACAGCAAATACATAGTGTTCATGAAAGACACACACCGTATTTCTCTTGAATACATGCCAACCTTGTTAGAGACCCTCGACGAGAAAACCGAATACCTCGTCGAACCAAAAATTTACATGGGAGAAGTGCCGGCGCTCACCTCACGCACCAAAATAGATAACAACTATTTCTATAACCGAGATACCGACGTCTTTGGTATTGCCTACAACACAAAACGCCTTGCCGAATTATTAGAAATAGTCTCCGATTTAGACCGTTCCAGCCTATACATCACCTATCGCCTATACTGGTCCATTAATTCAGCACCACGCATCGATACCGGATATTCCGTATCTTCTGTGACAAAAGTAGCTATCGGAATCGTCCCCGAACAAACCATTGACAGAATGGTTCCACTAATTTCTACTACCTGCCAAGAACTACGTCTTTATATTCTGCGGCTACTCATTCTTTCTCTTCGTGGGCTTCGCGGATCCAAGAAGAGCACCTTATCTATCGGACATATCCGCGAACTCATACGCTTCTTTGGGCTTGAAGAACTCTCAAGTTTCGCAGAGGCGTTAAACCCCTTTGAACTAGGAATGTTCAACTGGTTTGCAGATCCGAATAACTCTCGCTACCTCTTCAAACAGCTCACTGAACGAGACGCTTATTTAGAGTTCCCTTCAGAGGAAGAACGAGATGAATCGTACTATCATTTGTACTCCATCGAGTTCCCAGAACAGACTGTAGAAATTGGGCGTTCTTACCTTTCCAAAGAGTTGCGTGTTGGACGTGAACGCCCCGGATCTTATGACTTCTACTCACGCCCTATTCGTCCTAACTCGACCATCATTTTCTATGACCGCCCCATGCAAGCGGACGATAACGCCGAACACCTCTACGATTATTTCACCAAGAATTATCCAGAATATAACAACGTATATTTTGCGCTGAATAAAAAGTCTCCGGATTGGGAGCGTCTCGAAGAAAAAGGATTCAAGCTTATCCCCTTCTTCAGTGATGAGTTCTATGAGAAATTCCTCATCTCAGATCTTGTCGTAGCTTCACAGATTTATAACATTAGCTACCGCGGGAAAACCCTACAAAATTCACGGTTTGTGTACCTACAGCACGGTATTCAGCTCAACGACATGACCGACTGGATTTTGTCTAAGCACTTTGACATTTTTGTTGCTACCGGAAAGATTGAAGCAGATTATCTGAGCAAGCTTGCAGCAGTAGAAACACTCAATTCTGGCATTCCTCGTCTAGAGACATTAGCTCAGAACATGAAAGACCCCGAACATCTTTTATTCATGCCAACATGGCGTTTTAATTTGCAAACTGCCACTACCGAAAGTTTCATCGAGTCAGACTATTTCAAGTCAATTAACGGTATTATGACAAACCCGAAGTTACTTGAATATCTCGAAAAACACGATAAGAAACTCCTCGTTCAGTTGCACCCGAACACTGAACGACGTGCAGATTGCTTTGAATTCTCTGAACGTGTTGTGCTCTCAGATTTGAGCTATAGCGAGGCTATCGCATCAGCAGAGATGGTCTTTACCGATTATAGTTCCGTCGTTCTTGACGCCGCTTTTGTTGGTATTCCTATCGCATACTATCAGTGGGATCTTGATGATTTCTTTGAAGAGCAGCCTTATGAGTCACGTCTTGATTATGAGAAAGATGGCTTAGGTCCGGTCTTCAAACATTCCGAAGATATTTTGAACTATATTCTCAACGAAACATATCTTCAGCCTTCAGAAGAGTATGAACGTCGCCGTGCGGTGTTCTTTGAAGGAGTCTCAGTAGATCGTATTAGCTCAACAATTATTGAAAGGATGCTGGAACTTTAAGATGGCTCCTCAACAAGATCTTCAACAACCTCAAGAGCCTGAGTCTGAAATTCAGAACTCTCAAGAACCTGAGTTCGAAACTCAAGATTCCCCAAAAACTCAACCTAAACCGCAGAAATCTCAAGAACTTGCAACTATATCTCAAGGTAGTTCTGCACAGGTTGAGAAGAAGACCGCCACGCAAAAAGTTAAAAATTGTGCGCAGAATGCTGTCACAAAGGTATCTTTAACGTTCAACAAAAAACGTGCTCGTAATGCCATCAAGAAAGTAGCCTTCTCACCCAAGAGCCGAGATTTTGCGCGAGTTATCAATAAATATGCTCGACGCAATGAAAAAATTGCTGATTTGCTCCTTGAAAAGGGTGCACACGACCGTTTAGAACGGCTCGGTTCCGAACGTTTAGAAGCCGGAAAATACTTTGCAAAACTCACCATCAAAAATTGGGAAGAGTATCGAGACCAAAAGTTTAGACTCTACCAAAACGGTAAAGTCGTCTACGGTAATCAGATTGAGCCACCAGCTCGTGGCTTCCCCTTAGAGTACCGAAATATTATCGTTACCTCCCGCGATATTGCTAATTTCTCGCTCAGTATTGATGCCCCGTTCACTCTTGCTATTAGTGAAGGTGCTTTCACCACAGAACAACAAGTCAAATACGATATACAATATGGGGTCGAGCAGCACGATAACGTTTTCTACTCTTTGCGTGGAAATACAACAAACCCTTCAAAAATTCTGATTACGTTCCCTGGATTTGGTCCTTCTACAACCCGTGTTTCTTATGCAGTGAGTTACCTTAAAGCACTCAGCGATCAAGATCTCAGCGATACTCTGATGATTTGTTTCCAAGACCGCTACATGGTTTCAGGAACATACATGATGTGCGATAGCAGCCGAAGGGCACTGTACCCCAAGGTCAAAAAAATCCTTGATAATTTCAAAGATAAATACGGTATCGAGGATAACAAGATGCTGTTCTTCGGGGCGTCTAAAGGTGGCTCTATTGCTATCCACTACGCTCAAGAATACCCTCAGGCAACGCTTTTGCTTGCAGTTCCTCAGATGAACCTGCCTTACTATATGAACAAGCCGTTCTTCCGGTATAACCTTTATGGTACGTTCCGTGAAAATCTTGATCAGGCACCAGATATTGGCAAGTTACAGCAGCCAGAAGACCTACTTCGCTCCTATCTTGAGCAAAAACGCACTATCCACTATTTCTATACCACCTCGGATGAGCTGAGCAACCACTCCCTCATTGAACTTGTGCGAGGAGTGCCTAAACTCACCAAGTACCGTATCAACGGTAAACATGGAGAAGTTGCCCGTATCGCGCTACCATCCATTTTGAATATTATCCGAGATTTCTTAGGCACCGGTACAGAACGTTCTATCGCATGTGAAGATGTCCGAACCTTCCATGACGAGCAGTTCCTTTACTCTCAGCTACGTATTGAGTCTGGCCTTCCAGAAAGCGCTAGCTCAGACACTGAAACAAACTGGTTTATTGAAGCTGATGACGAAGGAACAAAACTTCGTGTCTTACTCACAAGCCACTCCTACGACTTTGTAAAGTACACAAAGCCGGCTCAGCGTCTCTACGCAGCTTATGACCCTATCGAAAAATTCGATAAGATAGTAGGTCTCAATACCGACGGAACCCGCTATATAGGAACATTTCCTGAGCGGCTTACCCGTGCAGAAGACCAAATACAAGAGCCTGTCTTTAATGGTGCTCCTAAACTATCTATCGATACACAAGGAAACATCGAACAATACACGATTATCAACGGCGCTAACCTCGGTCGTTTCCAATATAGGGCACACATTATTAATCATGATGGTGTACTTGCAGAGGTTCACATTGTTGATGATATTAACCGTGCGTCTTATGTTCGTGAGTCTTCTTTCCAAGAGACCACTCCAACGAAATCTCTTACCGTTGTAGAGTCCTTAGATGACTTCACTTTCGTTCAGCTCTTTGCATTACGCACCGTCATCACTTCCGGTTGTGAACGTTTACGAATAGTCTTACATAGTGCTCACGCAGATGCTGAAATTGTTAAGAGCCTCGTAAAAACAGACTGGATTAAGGTTCAGGTTGTTGTTGTACGCCCAGTAGAGAACCTTGATATTGATCGTCGCCCATTCGCGAACTGGATTAAAAAACGTCGTCTCAATGTATTAGGTAGTGCACAACGTCAACGCACACTATTGACAGAGACACCTTATCAGAAGACGGTGCTTCCACGACGACGAGCAATAACGCCCGACAAGA
Organism: Rothia sp. CCM 9419; assembly: GCF_048512815.1. Taxonomy (NCBI): domain Bacteria; kingdom Bacillati; phylum Actinomycetota; class Actinomycetes; order Micrococcales; family Micrococcaceae; genus Rothia; species Rothia sp. CCM 9419. The sequence goes on from NZ_JBLXXY010000005.1 coordinate 20,968, forward strand.
TTAGTGTTTCAGCAAGTAGCACATCACAAGCTACCGCAAAGAAAAAAGCCAAGAAAACTGTTTCAAAGGCTACCGTTCAAAGTAGTACTGTAGAAACTCTCCCTGAGAGCACTCCCGTAGACACAATGCCTTCTGGCGTGCTTCACAAAGTTTCATACGAACAGCCACCATCAGCTACACATCAGGAGACCAATACGACATCCTCCCCAGACGTCGAGTCCTCCCCCACACAAAAAGCTGAAACACCCCAAGAAAACCCCACCCCAAAAAATAAGAAAACGCGTGGTTCTGCGAGTCATAAGAAAAAGGGGAATCTACTCGCCCGCAAGCGCCGTCGATAGGAATGACGACACATGCACGTTCTAAAAGCTATATCTGAATACACAGATCAAGATGGAAACCGAATTATCTATTCCGGTGAAAAACCACTTGATAACAAAATATCTATCACTTTTCGAGGCAAGAATAATACTCTCGTCGTACACGAAAAGGCACGAATCCGTCTCGTAAACATCCAATTCGACCAAAATAACGGTCGATGCGAAATTGGTGCCAACGACGGTTCAGTAGCACCTTTCAGCGCAAATATTCGTATTGGAGAAGATTCTTCTGCCCTCATCGGTGATAACGTATCAACAACAACCCCCGTACAAATTTCTGCGGTAGAAGGCACAACAGTACGTATCGGTAACGACGTGATGATTGCTGGTAGCGTTAAAGTACGAGGTGATGATGGACATCCAATTTTTGATGTACGCACCAACCAAAGAATTAACACCGCAAAAGATATCACTATCAAAAACCACGTATGGCTGGGAATAGAATCCTACATTATGGGAGGTGCTGATATTAGCGACGGTTGCGTCGTTGGAGCACGTTCCATCGTAAATAAGGCTTTTCCTAATAACTGTATTATCGCGGGTTCTCCAGCAAAAATTATTCGACGTAACATCGCATGGGAACGTCCCCATCTGTCAATGGCATCTCCTGCTTACAAAGATTCTGGAGATACCGTAGAAAAAAGCGATTACTGGAATATCACCGTTGATCTTTAACCCGCAAGCTCACCTTGGGAGTTCTCATGTCTAACCATTCAGTCACCTTTGTCGGCTTGGGGTATATTGGTCTACCTACCGCGGTGATTATGGCAAACCATGGGTTAGACGTGCATGGTTTCGATATTAACGAACAAGCTGTTGATGCTATCAACAGTGGTGAGCTCACTATTGTTGAACCAGGTTTAAAGCAGAAACTCCGTCAGGCACTAGACTCTGGTTGTTTCCGTGCCAGTACAGAGCCTCGGCATAGCGATACTTTTGTGATTGCGGTACCGACGCCTTGTACTGAGACGAAGGAAGGCGATCTTTCGTATATTTTTAGTGCTGGTGAAAAGATTGCTCCGTTATTACGCGGTGGAGAACTCATCATTTTAGAGTCTACGTCCCCACCTCAGACAACGCAGAAATTGGCGCAATATATTCTGTCGTTACGCCCAGATTTATGCGCAGATGGGGCTCCTAATCCTCAGGGGTTGCCTGTCATATATTTTGCACACTGTCCTGAAAGAATTTTGCCGGGGCGTGCGCTAGAAGAATTAGTAACGAATGACCGTATTATCGGAGGACAGTCTCCTCGTGCTATTGAAAAGGCCTGCGAGCTTTACCGGACTTTTTGCACCGGAGAGCTCTTAGAGACTGACGATGTTACTGCGGAGTTAGCTAAGCTTACCGAAAACTCTTTCCGTGATGTCAATATTGCTTTTGCTAATGAGCTATCGCTGATTGCAGAGTCCTTAGGTGTTGATGTCTGGGAGCTTATTGATTTAGCTAACCATCATCCGCGGGTGAATATTTTGCAGCCTGGGCCAGGTGTTGGTGGTCATTGCATTGCGGTAGACCCATGGTTTATTGTCTCTTCTGACCCCAAAAATTCGCCACTGATTCGTACCGCTCGTGAGGTGAACGATAGAAAACCGCAATGGGTTATTGAACAGGTGAAGTCAGCTGTGGCACGTGTAGATTCTGCCCGTATCGCGGTGCTGGGGCTATCTTTTAAAGCTGATATTGATGATTTACGTGAATCTGCTGCTCTAAAAATTGCTCAGCAGTTAGCACAAGAGCTTCCCCATAGTTCTTTGACTGTGGTCGAACCCCATATTTCGGAGCTTCCATCTGTGTTAAGAGACTATCCTCAAGTACATTTGGCTTCTTTAGAGGATGCTTTAGCGGATGCGAATATTGTGCTGTTATTAGTGGATCATCAGGCTTTCTCTTTAGTACCTGCGTGTGCTCTTGCCGGTAAAGAAGTCATTGATACTAAGGGATTTTGGAGATAGCGATTACGAGGTGCTGGGCATTAGTTGATGGTGAATTCTTCACAGTCTGTGCGTAGCCCGAAGAACTTCTCTAGCGCGTGGATAATACGTTTGCTTGCAGCACCGTCGCCGTAGGGGTTTACCGCCACTGACATCTGCCGATAAGCTTCTGGGTCGTCTAGGAGTCGTGCAGTTTCAGAAATAATATTGTCGGTGCGTGTACCTACAAGTTTTACAGTGCCCGCAGTAATAGCTTCAGGACGTTCAGTGTTCTCACGAAGGACGAGTACAGGAATGCCGATGCTAGGAGCTTCTTCTTGTAGACCGCCGGAGTCTGTGAGTACGAGTGTTGAGGCGCGCAGTAAAGCCGTAAACTCTTGGTACGGTAAAGCGTCTAGAACAATAATATTCTTGATACCGGCAAATATCGGTAGCAGGCTCCCCCGAATTTTAGGGTTCATATGTGCGGGGAAAACGAAACGATGCTCGGGATATTTTTGAGCTAAGTAGGCGATGGCTTGCCCGATTCGTTCCATCGGTTCGCCAAGGTTTTCTCGACGGTGAGCAGTAATGAGCACAATAGGTGAGGTGTCGTTGAGAAGTTCTTGCATCTCTTGTGAGAATTCTTCGGGACGAGCTTCTTCTTGAGAGAGCAAAGCGTCGATAACCGAGTTACCCGTTACAAGAATATCGTTAGGTTTAAAGTTTTCGGCAAGAAGGTTATTTTTAGAGCCCTCAGTTGGTGCTAAGTGCAAGCTAGATATTTGGCTGATTAGTTTACGGTTTCCTTCTTCAGGAAAAGGTGATGTGATATTTCCTGAGCGAAGGCCAGCTTCTAGGTGGATGACTGGTATCTGGTGGTTGAACGCAGCTAAAGCAGAGTATAAGGCGGTGCCGGTGTCTCCTTGTACCAGTAGAATGTCTGGTTTTTCTTGGGCACAGAGTTTACCGATTTGATCAAGGATTTTGACAGCGGTGTCGTTAAGACCTTGGTTCTCTTGCATGATATCTAGGCTATAGTCTGGTTCAAGCCCTAGGACAGTGTTAACTTGTTCTAGCATTTGGCGATGTTGCCCAGTAGAAACTACGAGAACATTAAAATGTTCTGAGGTTTTGAGCTGGTGAATGACCGGAGCAACTTTGATTGCTTCGGGGCGGGTACCATAGACGACCATCACGGTATATTTGCCAGATACTTTTTTCATGGTTTTCTTCTCTTAGTCACTCAAGAATGTTCTTCTTATTCTGAGTTCTTGACGTGTCCTTCTCGTCCTAGTTCTTTTGCATCGTATAGTAGTCGGGCTGCTTTACGTTCGTCGCCTTGGGCGATGTTATGGGCGAACCAACGATACTTTCTGGCTACTTCTCGAGCGTCACCGTCCATGACGAGTTCGCCAAAATCGAGCCAGATTGCGCGAGTACACATATTTTCGATGGTTTGAGCAGCATGGCTGACGAGGAATACGGTGCCGGCTTGGTCTAGGAGTTCTTTCATCGCTTGAGCTGAACGATCTGCAAAAGATGCGTCACCGGTTGAGAGGGCCTCGTCGATGAGAGTGATGCGCGGACGATTCGCTAACATGATGGCGAAGCGGAGACGGGCTGCCATACCTGAAGAGTAGGTTCGCATCGGACGGTTAATAGCTTCTCCGATACCTGCTAATTCCATGATTTGGGTTTTTGCATCAGGTAGTTCGGCAGGGGTAAGCCCCATCGCAAGACAGCCTAGCTCAATATTTTCTTCGCCAGAGAGGTCGTTGTTGAGCACACCGTGAACACCGATGAGCGAGGGCGGAGAAGATGCGTATACTTCGCCGCTGGTGGGTGTTTCTAGTCCGGCGATGAGGCGTAGGAGGGAGCTTTTTCCAGAGCCGTTACGCCCTACGATACCGATGAACTCTCCTTCATGGGCGACGAAGGAAAGTGGTTGCAGTGCGTGCACAATCTTTTTAGGGGCAGATTGAGTGATACGGCTTCTACCTGCTGAGACAACGTAGTCTAGAGAGACATTGTTTACAAGTACGTTCGGTGTTTTTGTGCCGAAGACGAGTTCGCTGAGATCAGTTGTTGAGTTCACGACCGTACACCTCCTCTGCATGCCAGAATGTGAAGAAACCAATGAGCAGTAATCCGATGCTCCATGCGCCAAGAGATCCCCAGTGATATAACGTTCCGAGAGAATGATCCATGAGGATATGGCGGTATAGGTCTAAGAAAATATAGATGGGGTTTGATTGGATAATGTGCGTTATGACGGGGTGGTGAATGAATCGTTCGATGGGGAAGATTACTGCTGAACCATACAATAAGAAACGTGTCAGGACGTTAATTACTTGAGATATATCGGGTATGACGTAAGCGATACGAGCAATAATGAGCCCTAGACCAAGGTTGAAAAGAACGTTGAGTAAGAATGCGGGGATAAAGAGTAACCATGTCCATGAGGGGATGACGTGTGGTGGGATGAGCACGATACCGATAATCATGACGATGATAACGGGTATGCTCGAGAGCGCTTCACGAAGCGCTAAGGAGATAGGCACAGTCAGTCTAGGGAAAGAGAACGCCCTCATCATTGAGCGGTTTTGTGACATAACGGTGGAGCTAGTCACGAGTGCTCGTGAGAAGTATTGGAACATTAGCACCCCAATGATGATGTATGCGTTGTAGTTGTGCATACCGCGTGAGGTGTTGAGGATAAGACCAAAAAGAACCCAGAAGAAGATGACGTCAAAGACGGGTTTAATCACGAGCCACCAAGAGCCGAGACGGTGTTGGCGGTTCTGCATTCGGACTTTAGCGCGGGAGTCTTTCCACATGTAGGCGCGACGTTCCCAGGTTTGTCGTAGGTAGACGATGGGACTTTTACGGACACCTACTCGGTAGAGTTTTCCAGACTCGATATAACGTCGGTATTCTTCTACGGATGGATTTAACGGTGAACTCGGCGTGTATTGGGGTTTTTGTTTACTCATGTTGAGAACCCCCTACTATTTTGTGGTATACCTCTGTCATTCGTTCAGCGTTACTCTTCCATGTTCGTGTCCGTGCGAATTCTCTGCCTTGACGTGCTAATTCTGCTCTTAGGGGCGGATTATTCTTGAGGTCAATAATGGCTTCTGCCAAAGATTGGCAATTTTCTACTAAAAACAGTTTACCTGTCGGCGCTGTTACTGTGTTGTTGATAAGCTCTGCTAACGGTGGAATATCGCTACATAGTACTGGGCGTTTGAGCGCCATCGCCTCAATGGGTTTGAGTGGTGTGACAGAACGGCATACTCTTGTGTTTTTTCGAGGAACAACGAAGAGGTCTAACCCTTGATGCGCAATCATCGCTTTATCGGGTGTTATTTTACCGAGAAATACGGTGTGTTCTTGAAGGTTGAGTTCTTTCACGAGAGAACGCAGAGAGGGCTGCGCTGCTCCGCTTCCAGCAAGAAGCACTCGGATGTCTTCTCCTTGAGATCGTGCAATAGCTACTGCTCGAAGAAGAACGTCGAAGCCTTCATAGTCGACGAGGGAGCTTACCGAACCGACCCAGAAGCCTTCGGGGGGAAGCCCTAAGAGCTTGCGTGCTTGTGTTGAACTGAGATTTTGTTCAAAGAGTTCTTCTCGGACGGCGTTAGGGATAACGGTAATTTTTTCAGCGGGAATACCGCGTTCGATGATGAGGTTTTTCATCACGTTGCTGAGTGTCACGATATGGTGGGCTTCATGCATGAGTTGTGTTTCTCGTGCTTGGATGCTTGTGAAACGTTGACTCTGCTCGGCGTCTTTTTGCTGTTGTGGGGTTTTCTTTTGGGAGACCCACGTTTGTTCCATCATTCCTCGTACCTCATAGACCCACGGAATGTTTAGTTCTTGGGAGAGGGCTTTGGCAACGATAGCGTTGGGGTAGTTTGTGGTGGTGTGAATGAGGTTAATTTTTTCTTGTTGAACAATCTGACGGGCATAGTTTGCCCATTGGGTTAGTCGCTGGGCGTGGGTTTTTGCCAGTTTGAGGGGCAACGTACGCTGGTAGGTCACTTCCTCTACATGCACTGTTGGTGTTGCGTTCCATGTTCCAACCATGACGGGGTATCCGGTGCGGGTGAGCGCATGAATAGTCACTCCAGCATGGATGAGGGCGTTGAGTAGGCGTTGAGTGCGTAGAGTGTACCCAGATTGTGTTGCTGGCAGGGAGTTGGTAATGAGGTGTAGTGCGTTAATTTTTTGCCCGTTGGCTGAGGGCATTGTTCGTTGTGGCACATGTTGTGTGCTGCCATTTAGTGGAAGCTGATAGTTGGACTCTAGCAGGTTTTTTTCTGATTCTAGGCGGTGAGCGTATGAGTGTGCTCCTGCAGTGTGTGCGAGGTTAATAGCTTCATCGATTGCTCCGTTATCCCATGCACTGCGGGCACGAGTTTTTGCCGGTATTTTTGGGTCTTTCCAGTGGATGAGTCCGTAGTGGATGGCAGTTTCTGCGGCGATTCTTTGCTGAGTTTTTTGCCATCGTGAGGTGGTGTGTGTAGTGAGTAGTTCTTGTGCTTCGGCAGGAAAATCTTTTCCGAGGAGGTAGGCTCCTAGGGCGTGTGTTCCGGCTCCGGGTAGTTGTGTTAAGAGTTTGCCGATGCGTTCAGAAAGTTGTGCTGGCGCTAAACGAGCAATGTTAATCCCTAGTAGTAGGGGGTCGTCGTTGAGGTGTCTGCCGATAACTTGGCAGGTCATCAAGGTATTGCGCGCGAAGTCTCGTAGGGGCGGTAAGGTCATTTTCTTATGTGAGTTCTGGTTCATGGGGGTGTTTTAGCCGGTACGGTGTTGTTGGCAAAAGTCTAAGGCTTTTTGATAGAGCTTTGCCATGGTGTTGTAGCTGTACCGTTCTTTGAGAAGTTTTACTCCAGATTCTCCGACGATAAGGTCTTCTGGGTGTGCGTTGAGGTCGGCGAGAGCGTCTGCTAAAGCTGAGGAGTTTTGTGGTGGTATCACGGTGGCAACGCCGCTTTGTTCGAGGAGTTTTGCGGCGCTACCGTCGACAAGGGCGATAATTCGTCGTCGAGTTGCTAGTAGTTCAAAGATTTTTGAGGGTATTGTCCATGCGAATGGTTTTGTTTTACGAAGTGATACGAGGTGCACATCTGCCCATGCGTATGCTTCCCCTAGTTCTTCTCGAGGTATAGGGGGAATAAACTGAACCTTAAGGTTTTCTGTTGTGGCGAGTTGTTTCAGGGCAGGGATTTCGGCGCCTTCTCCGATGATACGTAAGATAAAACGTTGCTCTGGTCTTTTGTGTTCGAGTATTTTGAGCGCGTCAAGGACGACGCTCAGACCTTGGCTACGTCCCACGGTACCGAGGTATTGAATACGGAGTTCGTGACGGTGCCGTTCTGTTAGTTGGAGAGGTTGAGCCTGCTCAAATTCTTGAGGTTCGGCCCCGTTCGGAACAACGAATACTGGGTGTATTCCACGTTCTTTGAGCACGTCACTAAAGTGTTCGGTGGTGACGACAACAGCGTCTGCTTGACGTTGGCAGTATGTGATGGTGGCATGAATACTGCGTTTAATGAGGTGACGGTACCATGGAAGTTTTCTGGTCTGAGATGTGATGTCTCCGGTAATGATGTCTGGCCAAGCATCACGCATCTCTGCAATATGTTCAACACCCCATAGTTTGGACACAACAACCCCTGCAAAAAGACTCGGGATGCCAGGAACGGTCGAAATAACAACGTCAAAGGGCTGGTCTATGCTGTTTTCTGAGTTTCGCCATCTACGCAATACGTATTGCACTCGTTGCACGGCACAATAACCTACTGTTCCTGCGGCGGTAATTATTTGGTCTAGGGTTCGTGGTATTGAGTGGTATCCGTGCAGAAGATACGGCATACGAATCAGGGTTTCACCGTGTCTTCCGCTGGCACGGCGGAAGACCTTACTGCTGTTTTTGCGGAGGCTTTGAGTACTTGTTTTATCGGGATAATGCGGAGGTGGGCAACACACAGTGACGCTGTGACCGTCTTGCATCCAGCGTTGGATAAGGGCTGACCAGCGACGCTGAGGTGCGCCAAGTTCTGGCTCATAGTGGTGCGTGATAAGGAGTATGTTCATGTGTGTTGCGCTGTCTGCAGGCATAAGTTGGGGAGCCCGCATTTTTAGCTACTTTTTAGGTTACCCTATAAGACAAAAGAGAGGACAGACATGTCTTATCCATGTCTGTCCTATCGTAGAGTCTATCTAGCAAACATTTGCTGTCGCTTATAGATGGCTGTTTCAGCGAAGAAGGTATGAGATTTAGGCATCCATAGTGCAACGATAATGACGATTGAAGTAATAAATACTAAGACCTGAATGACGGTGTCGAAAGGTTCGGTGCTTGTTATGTCAGAAAATTCTGAGAGGAATGGTTGCATCAGACTTACGAAGAAGAGCCCAACCAGAGATACGAAAATACTCAGACCAGATAGTACCGTCATGACGATTCGCGCCCAGTTAGCGCCCTTAGTGATGAGAATAGCGAGCAGGATATAGAAACCTAGCATTGCGAGACTATACACGGTGCTGACGAGCTTGGCAGCAAATTCTAGGGTTTCATCACCAATTCCGGTATCTGCTGAGGTCAAGAAGAGAGTGTAGATATTGGAGATGAGAGAGAGCCCCACCAGAACGTAAATAGCGGATGCCGCAATTTTGATGGTTTGTGGTGCTACTGGTTTTGTTCGTTCTTGCCCGCCGGTATACCCCATGTATTGAGAGTATGGGGTGGGTTGTTGCCCAGCATAGGGTTGGGAGGCTTGTGGTGTGTACTGAGGTGTTTGGTAGTTCCCCTCAGTGCGAGGGGTATAACCGTTATTTTCTGTCATCGTTGTCTTACCCTTCACAGAGTTTTATGGTGCCTATCTCATACTATCTCAGCTAGTATCAGTGTGCACTCATGAGTTTTCAGGTACCGGATTTCTACTGGTCAGAGACGAAGATTCCGCGTGAGCGGTCTTTGTGTACTTCTTCTGCGGAGAAGACTTTTCCACTCATGCAGATGTAGACTCCGGGGCTCAGTAGATTCATTGCGCCCACTGCCATACCGAAGTTAAAGCCTGCATCAGAACTGCGCATAGAAGCTGGTTGCATGGCACCGCATAGGACAATAACTTTGTTTTCTCGTTGTGCGTATTGGTGGATGTATCGTGCGGTCTCTGGCATGGTGTCGGTTCCATGGGTAATGATGATATGGTCGTCCGTGACTTTTTCAAGGGCGTTCACGAGTACTGCACGATGTGAGTCTTCCATGTCGAGTGAGTCAAGACGGAGTACGGATTCAAGAGTGAATTCGATGTCGGTCAGTACCGGCGCTAATAGTTGTGGGACGGAAGGGTCCCCGATCTCTAGTTCGCCTTGGAGGGAATACACCTTGTCAATGGTTCCTCCGGTGGCAAGAACAGTAATCCTGTCGATTTTATTGATGGTCATAAGGTTTGTTCATCTCCTTGAGATATATCGTCGTTGATGGTCTCTGCCGCACAGCGTTGTTGGGGCAGTGACTATGATTCTATAGCTAAAACTTGGTGCTATTCGTGTTCTATGAGGTGGCGGTTGAGTTCAATAACCGTAGTTTTTCAGAGAGTTCTGCGGTGGCTCGTTCAATACGGCTATTTGTGCGGTGCGAGTCTTCCGCTGAGGGGTTGAGCGAAGTGTTCGTTGTGTAGATTCCGGTAGGTACAAGGTCAGCTTGAAGGTATCTGAATAACGGTATGAGGCTGTACTCAACCATGAGTGAGTGTTTCCAGCTTCCTCCCACCGCAGCAACGATGGTTGGGGTTCGAGCAATGTCACCGAGTTCGGTCATATCCCAGAACATTTTGAAAAGACCAGAATAGCTGGCGTTAAAGACTGGTGTAATAGCGATAATAGCCGAGGCTGAGCGGACTCTTTCAAGCGCTTCTGCTAGGTCATCTGAGGGGAATCCATCTGAGATGAAGTCTGCCATGTCCATGGCATATTGGCCTAGGTATAGTTCATGAAACTCTCGTGAGCGAGCATGATGCTCGTGTTCTGTGGTGAGGCCTTGACGTATTTTTTCTGCGAGCATCGCTGAAGCAGAATGACGTGACCCGGAGCCGATAACGATAAGGATTTTTTCTGTACTACGCACAACCATAGACACTATCCTAAGTCTCTATTGTGTGTAATGGCTCAAAGAATACGCAATCGGGGGTGCGCACCGTATCAAAGATGCACACCCCCGTTTGTGTCACTGCAATGTTAGATAGTATCGCCAGTTTCTTCTAAGAGACGCTGACGAAGCTCTCGACGTTGAGCTTGAGCGTCAGGGTCTGGTAGAGGAACGGCAGCCAGCAGACGCTGAGTGTATGCTTCACGTGGGTGACGAAGAATCTGCTCACGAGAACCTTGCTCTACGATTTCGCCACGACGCATAACGCAAATACGGTCTGCAAGAGCGTCAATGACAGCAAGGTCGTGAGTGACGAATAGGCAGGCGAAGCCCATTTCTGCTTGAAGTTCTTGGAAGAGCTCCAGTACGCGTGCCTGAACTGAAACGTCAAGAGCAGAAGTCGGCTCATCTGCGATGAGCAGTTTGGGTTTCAAGGAGAGTGCACGCGCGATACCAACACGCTGTTTCTGACCTCCAGAAAGTTCGTGTGGGTAACGGTTACGGTATGAACGAGGCAACTCAACACGGTCGAGGAGCGCTTCAATACGTTTTTGTAATTCAGCGCCTTTAGCAACACCTGCCAGTTGCATGGGTTCACCGATGGATTCGCCAATGGGCAAACGTGGGTTCAAAGAAGATGAAGGATCTTGGAAGACCATACCAACTTCGCGACGGACCTTAGCAAGCTGAGCACGGGTTGGTTTGGTGATATCTTCACCGTTGACGGTAAGTTTTCCTTCTGCAACGTCCAAGAATCCAACGGTTGCACGACCAATCGTAGATTTGCCGGAGCCTGATTCACCAACAAGACCGACGACTTCTCCAGCATGAACGGTAAGATTTGCGTTAGAAACTGCACGGAACGGTCCAACGCGTCCTTGTTTTGGGTATTCCAAAGAGACGTTCTCAAGGCTGAGGATGACTTCACCGGTAGGTTGAGGAGCGACTTTTTCGAGTACCTCTGTTGCTGGGCGAATCTGTTCGGCGGCGTCGTCGATAGCTTCATTGACGTCGATTTCGTTACCGCCAAGATGTAGCACAGCATCTAAAAGTGCCTGAGTGTATTCATGTTGAGGGTTATTGAACACCTCATGGATTTCGCCTGACTCAACGATGACACCACGACGCATCACAGCAACACGGTCAGCGAGGTCTGCAACAACACCCATATCGTGAGTAATCAAGATAATTGCTGAGTGAAGTTTTTTCTGCAGGTTGCGCATGAGCTGAAGAATTTCTGCTTGGACTGTTACGTCAAGAGCAGTTGTCGGCTCATCTGCAATCAGAAGTTTAGGGTCGGTCGAGAGTGATTGCGCAATCATGGCACGTTGACGCTGACCACCAGACATCTGGTGAGGATAAGAGTTAAATGCTTTGACGGGGTCTGGCATTTCTACCATTTCAAGCATTTTGAGTGCTTCAGCTTTTGCTTCAGCAGGAGAGATGTCCTTGTGAAGACGTAGAGTTTCGACGATTTGGTCGCCGACGGTCATGACAGGGTTCATCGCTGTCATCGGTTCTTGGAAGATGACGGCGATGTCGTTACCGCGAACGCTTAGTAGTTCACCGTTGCTCAGCCCAATGAGTTCACGACCATTGAGTTTAACGGAACCGGTGACTTTGGCATTTTTTGGGAGTAGCCCAATCATGCCCATTGAGGAAACAGATTTACCGGAGCCGGATTCACCAACGATGGCGAGGACTTCTCCGGGGTGAACCTCATAGTTGAGGTTCATGGCAGCAGGAACCCATTGTTTATCGACACCGAAGTCTACGGAGAGGTCTCGGACGACGAGGACAGGCTCACTGCCTTGACGTGTTGTAGCTGGCTGTGTAGTCATTGGTACTATCCCAACTGTAAAAAAATTTATGGTGTTCTAAAGCGGCAGATCAAAAAGATCAGAACGAAAGCTGAATAAGAATGAGAAGATAGCCTGTATGGCTTCACAATATTTGCACCAACCACCGGTAGTTATTCGTTCTAAGATGTCGTACGTTTATCTAGCTATTGCTATTTTTGGTGCGTTGAGCATCTTAGCTGCTTGGACAAAGACTGGACGAACAGACCTTTTAGTTCGTTCTATCCTGCCTCTGTTCTTTGCTGTCTATGCTACCTGGTATGTGATGTACTACCCCAAAGTGGTTATCGATGTGGAAGATGTTGTGGTAGTTAATCCCTTTGTGACTCACCGCGTTAACTACTCTTGCCTTATCGATGTTTCTACACGCTATGCGTTGACTCTCGTCACCGCTGAAAAAAGTTACTCTTCCTTTGCCGTAAGTGGTTCTGGAATGGCTCATTCTTTCAAAGCTCATCGTTCGGAGTCACAAGGATTGCCCGCCATTACTCCCCAACAAGACGGGGCGATTCGTCCTAGTGACTTACCTTCGACTCTCTCTGGCGCTACTGCACGTATGATTCGTGGGTATTGGCAAGAGCTTGTCGAAGATGGTGCGCTCGAACAGGTAGAACCTGTAGCTTCTAGCGTTCGTGATACCCGCGGAATCATCATTATGTGTGTTCTTGGGGGTCTCACGCTTATTCAGCTGTTCACTCTGTAATTATCAATTCTCACGCCGTTGGTGGTTAGCTCAGGTGTTTTTATCTGAGCTAACCACGAGGCGTCTAGTTATCTCGTGTTTCTTTACGGATAACTTCTTGGTCGTGTTCACGGGTCTCGTCGTCTGAGAGAGGACCAGAACCTTGGAATCCGCCTGATTGCATTTGCAAGGATTCTCCAGCGATACCCAAACCGTTTTCGGCTGAGTGCGCTACACGCTCTTTAGCTTTGCGTGGGTTGAATTTCTTTTGACGCGGGTCAAAGGCATCGCGTAGGCCGTCGCCGATGAAGTTGATGCACAAAGAAATTGCGAGAATAAACAAGCCGGGGAACCAGAAGAGCCATGGGCGGGTTGCAAAAGCAGTTTGGTTCTCGGAGATAAGGCTACCTAGGGACCAGTCAGGTGCTTTAACGCCGAAGCCCAAGAAGCTCAAAGCGGTTTCGGTCAGAATTGCTGAGGACATCAGCAAGGAGATGTTTACGGTAATAACGCCGACGGTGTTAGGCAGGATGTGTTTGAAGATAATACGAGTATCAGATGCACCTGCTAGACGTGCAGCATCCACGAACTCACGTTCTCGTAAGGACAGAAACTCTGCACGGACAAGACGGGCAAGAGAGCTCCAGAAGAAGAAGCCGACAACCACACCTAAGGCGATGATTGCGGTTCGTCCATTGAAGTGGGTTCCTGCAATTTTACCGAGCACTGCGCTGATGAGCAGAAGCGGAATGATAATGATGACGTCGGTAAAGCGCATGATAATGGCTTCAACCCAACCACGATAGTAGCCGGCGAGTCCGCCAAGCACTACACCGATAACACCAGCAAGGATGCTAATAATCATCACAACAAGGAAGGTGTTTTGGATGCCGCGCATCGTCATTGCGAAAAGGTCGCGGCCGGTAGCGTCCTGACCGAACCAATGTTCGGAGCTAGGAGCTGCACCATTGACGATAGGGTGCATGTCGGTGTATCCGGTATTCCACCATCCGGGGATTGGTCCGATTCCAAGTGAAGACCAAGAAAGGAGCAAGATGCCGATAATGATGATGAGTGAAACGACAGCGCCGGTGTTACCGAAGAAGCGTTTACGAACAATTTGTCCCTGAGTTTTTCCCAAGGTTTCGCGCTGGGTGATGTCGATGCTTGCCTCAACTTCGCGTAGTGCTGCAGTTTCGGTTGTCGGTTCTTTACCAGCATTAAAATCAACGTTTTTAGTTGTCATGCTTTCACCCTTACTCGCGGGTCGAGGATTGAGTAGACGAGGTCTGCAATGAGGTTGAAGACAAGCGCCATAATTGCGGTCACGATGAATACGCCCATGACGGGGTTAGGGTCGACTTGAGCAAGACCGTCAAGGAATAGTGTTCCCATACCTTTGAATGCGAAGATACGTTCGGTAATTGCTGCGCCGCCGATAATAGAGCCGAAGTCCAAGGCGACGATGGTTGCTAGAGGAATGAGCGCATTCCGGAAAGCGTGCTTCATGACAACGCCACGTTCGGAGACACCTTTAGCACGTGCTGTGCGGATGTAGTCTTGGTTCATGATTTCGAGCATGGACGCACGAGAGTAGCGAGAGTAGCTTGCTAACGAGATGAGCGTTAGTGCAACGGTCGGAAGCAAGATGTGCGTCATGGTGTCAAGGTTAAGAATCCAGAAGTCACCGGTAAGGTTTGCGGTTGACGCATTTGCGGTGGGAATGGGGCGTCCACGGATACGGGAGTTACTGATGTAGTCCGGCCATGCTTGCATGAAGCGGTCTGTGAAGATTAACAGTGCCATGAGGAAAGCGGTTAGTCCGCCTACTCGCATATTTTGTCCGCGGTCGTATCCGCCAGCGACAAAGCCGAATCCGACACCGAGCAAGGTAAAGCACACGGCGATGATGAAGACCATCAAGAATGTTGCTTGGTTGAGAAGTGTCTGAAGCGGGAAGTAAACGATAAGTCCTAGTGCTACTGCTGCAATACCGCTATAGAGGGCACGGCGGTTTCTAATGCCGGAGACAAGAATTGTCATAACGTATGCGCAGAGTAGTCCAAGTACTGCTAGGAATGGAATGCCTAGTCCGGGGTGCAAGAACCAGTCGGTTACGGAGACGAAGAAAATGATGCCGAAGGTCAGCACGGCACCGAAGACGCCGAGGCTGATACGTGTTTTGAGTTTTCCGTAGGAGGCTGAGTACCAGAAGAGTCCGGCAACGAGAGAGATGAGCAGGTTGCTCATCAAAGATACTTGCGGGTCGGCAAGGAAGTCGTTGAAGCCAATCGCGAGGATTTCTTTGAGTAGTACTGCAATCCAGAAAGATGGCAAGGAGAAGAACAGGAAGCTTGCAAAGGTAATGGTGTAGTCAAGTCCTGAGTACTGGCGTAATGCTGAAACGATACCTAGGCTGATACCGATAAGAATTGCTAGGACGGTGGCAGCAAGAACCAAAATTAGTGTTTGGTAGATAGCGTTTGAGAGTAACTGTGTAACGGGTGTACCCGAGAGGTTTGTTCCGAAGTCACATTGTCCGATAAGGCACTTGGAGACGCCAGTAATCCATAGAACGTAACGGACAGGAATTGGCTTATCGAGGTTCAGCGCTTCAGTACGCTGAGCGATAAGAAGGTCTTTGTTAGGGCTGTTACTGGTACGTAGCTCTGCCAAAGGATCGCCAGACAGAGCGGTGAGTGTAAAGACTAGAAAGGAAGCGGCAAGTAGGATAAAGACCGCTGTTATTAGTCTCCTCACGGTATAGGTCAACATGATGATTCCTGAAGGGGTGAGTCAATGTGGGGAGAGTTTAAACGCACGGCGTGGATGCCCAAAAAGATGAGCATCCACGCCGCCGTTGGCGTATAGCACTCAGTGCTGAGCGCTATACAAGGAACGCTGCACCTGGGATAGTTGTGCTTTTATTACTTGATATCCCAGTCAACGATGTTCCAGGTTGCAGGGTACTGACCGGGTTTAGGATCGATACCTGAAATGGACTTGTTGTAAGCAACAAGGCTTGGGCTCTGGAAGAGAGGTAGGCCGTAGCCATCTTTGAAGAGCTCGCCGTCAGCTTGGATGAGAACCTTCTGGATCTCTTCGTTATCGACGGTGCTCATCACTTTCTTAGCGTCTTCGTCAACGGTTGCGTTGGAGTAACCGGTGAAGTTAGATCCGCCGTCGGTTGCGAAGATCTGTCCGAGGGATTCGTGGCCTACGCCAGGGGAAACCCAACCGAAGATAGAAGCGTCGTAGTAGCCTTCTGGGCCCTTAGAAAGTTCGCTAGCCCACTGCTCAGAGCCAAGAGATTCAACCTTGAAGCCTGCCTTACCAGCTGCTTCTTTAATCATCTGGAAGGTGTTTTCGCGGTTGCTGTTCTTGTTGTTGTAAAGAATCTTCACGGTAGGTGTTGCACCGTTGAGAAGTTCTTTAGCCTTAGCAATGTTTGCTTCAGGGTCGGTAGTGGGGTATTCGCTGGAGTTGTTCTGCTTAACAGCTTCTTCGTATGCTTTGCCCTGAGATACAACGAATAGTTCGGAGTTAAGAACTACTGCGTCTGGCTGCATAGGCTTGATGAGCTTGTCAACAACGTCCTGACGAGGGATGGTGAGCAAGAATGCTTTACGAACGTTCTCGTCTTTGAAGACATCAGAGTGGAAGTTCAAGTCGAGGTGATCGTAGGAGAGGTCTGGAGCAACGTGAGTTTCTGCGTTGTCCAAAGCCTTAGCCTGAGAGACAGTATCAATAGATGCCTGCGGAGTGATAACGTCCACGTCGCCGTTCTTCAATGCCTGAATCTGAGCTGCAGCATCGGGAAGAATCTTGAGGGTAATTTCGGAGATAGCAGGCTTCTTAGGACCTTGGTAGTTTTCGTTTGCTACGAGGGTAACAGACTGGTTTTCGACAACAGCGTCAAGCTTGTATGGGCCGTTGCATACAATGAGGTCTTCGCTTGGCATGGTGGTGGTGTTGAAGCCGGTGTTCCATGCGTCTGCGATTTTACGTAGGTCTGCGTTCTCTTCACCGGGCTTAGCGTTCTTGATAACCTCTACGAGCTTATCTTCGTCCATGCCTGCGAGTTTAGCTACAACGTGAGCGGGGGTAGCGACTATGTCGTATGCAACCTCCCAGTCAGCAAATTTCTGTGGGTAGGTGAAGGTAATGGTCTTTCCGTTGTCAGAGAGAGCGGGAACGCCAGCATTGCCTAGACCAGCGGTGTCGCCAGCATAGGAGAAGTAGGTGAGGTCTTTTTCGGAGTCATCGAAGTGTCCGGAAAGAACAGCCCATGCCAAGAGGAGGTCGCCTTCACCGATTTCGTTACCGTCAGACCACTTCATGTCGTCTTTAACGGTGTACTTAACTTCCATGCCGTCGCCTTTATCGGATTCCTCATAGGTTCCGAACCAGTCGTTATGTACAACCTCAAGCTTATTGTTGATGGAGTAGAAACCGGAGGTGGTCATGTTAGCAATCATGCCGTTGGTGTCGACGTTACCGTCAGCAGAATTGCTATTGAGGGAGCTGAAGGTGTTCACGATTGCCATTGAGACAGATTTTGAACCCTTATCCCCGGAAGATGAGCTTGCGTTGTTTCCGGTGCTTGCACAAGAGGATAGTGCAAGAGCGGATACGGCTGCAAAGCCGATGATGGAGGATCTACGTGAAATGCGCATTCCTTCTCCTTTTTCAATATGAGATGTTGTGTGCGACTACCAGAGCTCATCGTAGATGAACGACAGGCAACCTAAGTGACTGGAAACACATGTAAGTTTCATTGTAAACAAAACTTAACCAGTTGTACATGAAGATACCCTAAAACGAATCTTTATTCATATGATGAGAAAAAGCTAAATAAAGGTAAAATTTTTATTACCAAACACAAGCAACCCTCTTTAACCCTAAATAATCAAACCAATAAATATCACTTGACTAGGTTTTATATGGGTTACATCAATAATTAGTTATTTTCTTCGTAAAAGATTTATGTTCTTTTTAAGTGCCGTTTAACACCCTCTCCAAGCCCAAAAAATAATATGGAATTAACATACAAACAGGCGTGGTGTACACATAGTGGACACTTAAAACACAGAAGCCGGCGAGGAAACACCCCACCGGCTTCATACAGCAAACCTTACATCTTATTACGATAATCAGCAGTTTCGCCACTAGCCTCAGCACGCACAGCACAAAGATTATGCGCAATCAGCTCCTCAGGATTCACCGGACGTCCACCCGCCGAATGAGGAGTAATCACCAAATTCTTCGTACCCCATAGAGGAGAATCCGAAGGCAAAGGCTCTTGCTTCACCACATCAACCGCAGCACCAGCAATAGCACCGCTCTCCAACGCCGCAATCAACGCATCCTCATCAACAGTGACACCGCGACCAACATTCACCACAAATGCACGAGAAGGCAACAACGCCAAACGCTGTTCGTTCAACGCATTCTCCGTCTCAGCAGCAGCCGGAAGAATCATCACCAAAATATCAGTCTGAGGCAAGTACTGTTCAATATCATCAACAGCAATCACGGGAAAACCAGCTCGTTCACCAGCAGAACGCGCCACACCCTGCACCTGAGCACCAAAGGCCTGAAATAAGCGGGCTGTGCTCTGACCGATAGATCCAAAACCCCAAATCAAAACACGAGCGCCCAAAAGAGTTGTGACTTTATCCGCAGGATGAAGCTCCTGAGGACCACCTAACTCCCCCGCCCAACGAGAATTATCTTGCTCCTCAGAAAGCAACGGCAAGAAACGCACAAAATTTAATGTCAAAGCCAGCGCATGCTCAGCAACGGTCAAAGAATGCAAGCCAATACCAGAACAGATAACCGCTTCATCACGGAAACCAGCTGCACGAGCCTGGTCAGGCCCAGCAAGAAGAGCCTGAACCAACTTCACCTGAGATAAATTCTTCGCTGCATCTTGCAACTGTTCATTAGTATTACCCCAGCTAATCATGACATCGGCATCATAGTGCTCTGCAGGTAAAAGCTCAGTAGGGTCATAAGAAACTAGCGTATCTTCTGCCTGAAGACCAAGCTTCTGAGCGTCCAAAGGAATAATAGTAGGAGCAAGGATTTTCATATCAAATCTTCCATATCACGAGAACATTAAACATGCCCTAAGGCACTCTTCTTAGATTATGTCCTAGAGCACACAGAATAAAAATATCAACACCCAAATTACGACAAATACATCCACCCAACACACATACCCCCGAAGAAATATAAGAAAATACACTCTTCTCATCTGAAAAACTTTCTATAAAATAAATCTCGTGGACCCTCTTAACATCTTTGGACTAGCCCATCTACCTACGTGGTTAGCGTTAACACTCTTCATCCTCGATATCACCTTGCGTATTATCGCAATCTGTTGGCTACCCTATAACCGCAAACCCGTGGTTGCTCTCGGCTGGCTCATGGCAATATTCCTCGTCCCATATATCGGGTTTGTTGCCTTCTTGCTCTTTGGATCTTCCCGACTACCACGACACCGAAGAATCCGACAACGCACCATCAACGACATGATGAAAGAGATACTCGCATCCAAAAATGCTGATGAAGAATCCCGTTCCATCCTCGGATCCCATGGAGAACTTCCTGAACCAGCACGAGTAGCAGCGAACCTCAACTACAAGCTCGGAGCGCTCCCCCTCGTCGGTGGCAACACTTTCACACTCATCAAAGATAACCACCAAGCTATCCGACAGATGACAGAAGAAATCAACCGGGCAGAACGATACGTACACTTCGAGTTTTATATTGCCGCCTACGACAACACCACCAAACCGCTATGGGATGCGCTTCTTGCAGCACACCAGCGCGGAGTACTGGTCAAAATCATGATCGACCATTGGGGCTCTCGAAAATACCCCAATTGGAAAAAACTCTGCAAACTCCTTGATGACTCCGGAATCAACTGGCAGCTCATGTTGCCCTTGAAACCATTCCAAGGTAAATGGCAACGACCAGACCTGCGTAACCACCGCAAAATCGTCATTGTTGACGGTCGTATCGCATTCTCCGGCTCACAAAACGCTATCGACCGTTCCTACAATCTATCTGCCAACCTCAAAAAAGGACTCGTCTGGCAAGACCTTACATTCTCATGCACAGGCCCCGTTGTTGAAGAACTTAACGCCGTCTTCATCTCAGACTGGTACTCCGAAACACGAGAACTACCACTGAACGAAATCGAAACAGCTATTCCCCGTGTGCACAGCGGAATGTTGGCACAAATTGTTCCATCGGGCCCCGGATTCGAAACGGAAAACAATCTACGCCTCATCAACTACCTCATTTACAATGCAGAACGACGCATCGTCGTCTGCTCCCCCTACTTCGTCCCAGAAGAAACACTCTTACAAGCACTCACCAACGCAGCACTATCAAAAATTGATGTCACCCTCATCGTCTGCGAAAAAGGAGACCAGTTCCTACCCAACATGGCTCAACGCTCCTACTACGAGAAACTTCTCCATGCCGGAGTCACCATCAAACAATACCCCGGGCCAACCGTATTGCACTCAAAATACATGTTTGTAGACGACCACCTCACGTTCATCGGCTCATCCAACATGGATCCGCGCTCATTTGCGCTCAACCTCGAAGTATCCACCTTCATCGTTGATACAGGAATGGTTAAAGAGTTAGAAAGTATCTCTGAAGAATACATCTCTCAATGCAAAACCCTCCGATACGACGAATGGGTTGCCCGCCCCAACCGTATCAAGGTCGTAGAAAATATCTGTAGGCTCTGGTCATCGCTCCTTTAAAAGATGAGGGTTCTCTCTGATATACCCCCTACACCAAAGAGAACCCTCACACGGCGAATCATGACCAGAAGAAAAACTCTTATAAACGCTCTGCCTGATTCTGAGCCAAGCTCAAAAACTGACGGGCAGGAGTGTCAGCAGCGTTAGGACCACCAGCAAAAGCGCCACGATATGCTGCCGCAGGATGACGCTCATTCACACGTGTATGCCCCACACCAAAAAGATTCTCACGCAATGTATGCCCCTCATACTCCGTACGATACCGGCCCCGCTTTTGAAGCTCAGGAACAACAAACTCCACAAAATCCTCAAAAGAACCAGGCGAAACATGATACGCAAGGTTAATACCGTCTAAATCACCCTCATCAATCCAGCGTTCCAGCTCATCAGCAACAGTCTGAGCAGAACCAATAATCACATCGCCCATACCACCAATAGCGCAATGACGAGCAATATCAGCACGAGTCCACTTCTTCGTCTGAGACTGCAAAGTAAAAGGCGTCAAAAAGGATTGGATGGACTCCGTCTTGACATACTCAAGAATCTCGTCCTCATCAAATAGTGAAAGATCAACACCAGACCAGCCACCAACAATTCCTTGAGAAGACTCTATATCCACATATTTCACATAATCCTGATACTTCTGCTGTGCCTTCTCGTCAGTTTCATCAACTACCACCGAAAGCATGGCAAGAATCTTCACGTCATCACGGCGGCGTCCGGAACGCTCAGCCTCATCACGGATACGAGAGGTCACATGCCTGGTCAAATCTGGACGTAAAGCAGAAATGAAAATCGCTTCGGCATGTTTTCCAGAAAAAGCCTGACCGCGAGAAGACGCACCAGCCTGAAAAATTACGGGAGTACGCTGAACAGACGGCTCGGTCAAAGAAATTCCAGGAACTTGAAAATACTTGCCTTGATGCAAAATAGGATGAATTTTCTCAGGATCTGCAAAAATTCCGCGCTGACGGTCACGTAGCACCGCTCCGTCTTCCCAAGAGCCTTCCCATAACTTATAACAGACGTCGAGAAATTCGTCAGCAATTTCGTATCGTTCATCATGCTCAATCTGACCGGCAAGCCCCTGATTCTCTGCCGCAGATTGAAGATAAGAAGTCACTACGTTAAAACCAACACGACCACCCGTTAAATGATCTAACGTTGCATAAGAACGAGCCAAAGTATAAGGCTGGTTATACGTCACGGCAGCTGTCACCCCAAAACCAAGATGTTCCGTGACCGCTGCCATCGCCGAAATCTGTAAGAACGGATCACCTACCGGCACCTGTGCACCATCACGAAGTACGGGTGCAACAGAATCCTTATACACGTCGTATACGCCCACCACATCAGCGATAAAGACCGCGTCAAAAAGCCCTTTTTCGCACACCTGAGCTAAATCTGTCCAATATTTAATGGTGTTATATTCATCGGCTCGCGAGCGCGGATGACGCCATAAGCCGAAGCTTTGGTGGCTTGTTGTGGTCATATCAAACGCGTTGACAACGATACGTTTTTTAGAAGAAGACGGTGTCGTAGTAGGTTGTTCTGTCGTGGCGGTATGAGTTGCCATAAGTTTTTTCCTTTGCGTTCTTAGAGGAGAGAGCACTCCTCTATGAGGCGTGGCATATTGAGAACCATATTTTTCGGTGTTGATATGCCCGACGCATAGGCGCCGTATTTGCCGTTGTGATTATTTTGAGCCGGATCTTCATCTGGGGCACCCCGCTACGGGAAGAGGGTTGCCGTCCAACAAGCCAGAGCTTGACGTTGGAACTCGTGATCGCTGGGTTTAGCTTATAAAAAGTTCTTCTTGGTACCCAAGAGCTTCAGTGTTTATTGCGGTGGGTGACGTTCGCTAAGGAATATGACTCTATGCAACGTGATGTGTTCATCTGCTGGCAATGGAAAGTAACGTCTAGATGAATGTGTACGGAAGGTATTACGGTAGAACTCGTCTAAACCATCCAGAGCGGCTGAGAGACCTGGCTCTAAGACGTCGCAGCAACCTCGCTTATGCGGTGGTGCTAATGCCAGAAACGATGGGAGTATCGATGTCGTATTGTTCGTCTTTTTCTTATTCAGACCCTCGAAATCAGGTGCAGAATCCGGCAGATGTTTCGGATCAAGAACGTATTGATTTTTGGGCAAGGCAGGCGCGAGAACGTCTTAGTTGGGGAAAGCTATGGGATGAGGATAAAACGCATGAGTTTATTCCTCCTCGTTTAGTAGACGTTCGTGAAGATGGTGTTCAAGAATTTTCTGTTCCAACGATTAAGTGGTTTGAGGGTGGTCAGCTCAACGTTGCCTATAACTGTGTGGACAGGCATGTAGAGCAAGGTTTTGGCGATAAGGTTGCGCTTTTCTTTGAGGGTGAACCTGGTGATCGTGAAGCTATCACTTATGCTCAGTTGCAACGCCGTGTGGCTCAGGCGGCACATGGTTTAGAGCGTTTGGGTGTGGTTAAGGGTGATCGTGTTGTTGTTTATTTGCCGGTGATTCCTGAAACTATTATTTTTACTCTTGCCTGTGCGCGTATTGGGGCGATTCATTCTCTTGTTTTTGGCGGTTTTTCGGCGGAGGCTTTGAAGTTTCGGGTAGAAGATACTGGTGCCAAGGTATTAATTACAACTGATGGTCAGAATCGTCGGGGTAAGGTTGTTCCGGTCAAGTCGATAGCGGATGAGGCGTGTTCGTCTGAGAATAATATTGAGCATGTGGTGGTGGTGAACCGTACCTCAGCTACCGAGCAGGAAAGACAGAGTGTTCCGTGGTGTTTGGGGCGAGATGTTTGGTATCACGATTTGATTGAGGGTGTTCCAGATACACATGATTATTCATTGCATGATGCTGAAGATCCGTTATTTATTATTTATACGTCGGGGACAACGGGCCAGCCTAAGGGTCTTGTTCATACTATGGGCGGGTATTTGACGCAGACGGCGTATTCTCATGCGTTACTTTATGATTTGTTGCCTGATGTTGTTGATGCTGATGGTGTGCTTCGTCCTGATGAGTTAGCTACTTGTAATGATCGGCAAAAAGTTGCGGATACTGTTCATTGGTGCACAGCCGATTTGGCGTGGGTGACAGCTCATACTTATGAGATATATGGGCCGTTGGTCAATGGCGTGAGTCAAGTAATTTTTGAAGGTACACCTGATACTCCTACTTTTGAACGGCATTTTGAAGTGATTGAACGCTATGGTGTCACAAACTATTACACGGCACCAACGTTGATTCGTTCGTTGATGGGGGCTTTCCCGCATGGCCCAGAGTCGGGAAAGTATGATTTTTCGTCGGTTCGTCTTTTGGGTTCTGTGGGTGAGTCGATTAATCCACAAGCTTGGTATTGGTTACGTGAGCATATTGGTTCTGGTCGTGCTTCCTTTATTGATACGTGGTGGCAGTCTGAGACGGGTTCAACGATCTGTTCTCCTCGCCCGCATGATCCTCAGTTTGCGCCTGAGGGAACTTTTGAGCAGGGTACTCCAGGTATAGCTGTCAAACCAGGTTCTGCTACTCGTGCTATTCCGGGGGTTTCTGTGCGTGTTGTTGATGAGCACGGTGAGCCGGTTCAGACGGGGGCTCAAGGGTTCATTGTGGTTGATAAAGTGGGCCCTTCGATGGCTCGTACTGTGTGGAAAAATCCTCAGCGTTATCTTGATTCTTATTGGAGACATTATGGGGAGCGTGGCTGGTTTTTAGCTGGAGATGGCGCAAAGCAAGATGAGGACGGGGATATTTATATTCTGGGCAGGATTGATGATGTTATTAATATTTCGGGTCATCGTCTTTCGACAATTGAAATTGAGTCAGCTTTAGTGCGTCATGAGGCTGTGGTTGAGGCTGGTGTTTGTCCTATTGAGGATGAGTTGACGGGGCATCAAGCAGTAGCTTTTGTGACGCTTAGTGATGAGGGTAAGGCGTTGTCTTCTTCTGAGCTACGTGAGGTGTTGGAGTTGCATATTCGTTCTGAGATTGGACCTATTGCAAAACCTAAAGATGTGGTGGCGGTTGCTGAGATTCCTAAGACTCGTTCAGGGAAGATTACTCGTCGTTTGTTGTCTCAGTTGTATGAGGGGAAACCTCTAGGAGATACGTCGTCTTTGCAAAATGATGAGGTGTTGCGGGATATCGCTCAGGTTTTGGCGTGCTCATAAGACTGGGTAAAAAATTCGTGGTTATTTTAGGGTACGTATTCACTCAATAACATCACACTATTGTTTCCTTATTATTTGTATGGTTAGAATCTTGCATAGTAGGACATCTACGAAAGGTACTATCATGGAAAATATCCTTACTATCCGCTTTGAAGATGATGCTATTGCGTATAAGGCGCTATCTGAGCTTCGTTCTAATGCCCCAACGTACCGCGTTTTAGTGGGTGGAGTTGTTGTTGTAGAGAACGGAAAAGTTACAGCCAAAGACGGTTTTAACTATGATTCTTCTGTTCAAAGCAACTGGGCTTTCGGCGGAATTATTGGTGCCGCTATCGGTATGTGGGGTGGCCCAATTGGGCTTCTCCTTTACGGTGGTGCTGGAGCATTAGCAGGCTCCATGATTGATTCCACTGGTGCGGTTAAGGAAGCAAGACTATTTGATAAAGTCACTCGTTCTCTAGCAGTGGATGGAACAGTACTTGTTCTTCTGGCTCAAGAATCAGATGATCTTCTTGATAAATATCTGCAAGGTCTTGGCGCGGTAGATGTTCAGCGAGATAGTGTTGCTGAAGTTCAGGCCTCTATTTTGCAGGCGGAGAAGGCTCGTAAAGAGCTTGAGAAACAAGCTCAGAAAGAACTTCACGAGCAGAAGCGTGAAGAGTTCCGCCAGAAAGCTCACGAGAAGCATGAAGAGGTTAAAGAGAAATTCCATCATTTCTTCTCTCATACTTCTCATGACAAAGATTCTGCTAAGAGTAGCGAATAATCCTCAATAATTTTGATGATAGAAGAAGGCGGCTTACCATACGTGGTGAGTCGCCTTCTCGCCGTATACCACCTGTACTGGTGGTCTGTACATGCTGTAGCATGTATCGGTATTTATTGAAGTCATTCTATCGATATGAAACATCAGAAAGAGGCATGCGTATGCAGGTATGGGATCCAAGCGTGCTCTTTAGAGTGGTTGATGTAGCAGCAGTTGTTGCTAATGGTTTGCTCGGTGGCGCAGTTGCTCGCGCATTCCGTTTTGATGTTGTGGGTTTTATTCTCTTAGCGGTGCTCTCTGGTATGGGTGGAGGGCTAATCCGTGATGTTCTTCTTAATACTGGGTTACCCGTTGCATTGACTGATTCTGCGTATTGGGCTGGTGCTCTCATCTCAGCATTGTTGGCGTACTGTATCGATTTGGGGAGTCGTTGGGCTAACCGTGTTTTAGTTGTTGTGGATTTTCTGGGTATGGGTTGTTGGGCCGCTACAGGGACTATTAAATCTTTAGGTATTGGGCTTCATTGGCTTCCGGCTATTGCCCTCGGTGTGGTGACCGCGGTGGGCGGTGGTGTATTGCGAGATATGATGGTCAACCGTGTTCCAGCTATCTTGGGAGGTAATTCTCTCTATGCGACAGTAGCGGTTGTTGGCGCGGCAGAGACTGCTCTATGTACGACACTTTTTTCTTCTCCTAATATTGGGATGGGAATATCAATTATTTCGTGTCTAGTGTTTGGTCTTCTTGCGCACACGAGGCGTTGGCAGTTGCCGGAGCCTGTCAAACTTTCTGTTCCTCGACCACGTTTCAGACGTAAAAAACCTGAGACTCATACGATTGCTGGTGAAGGCTGGACACCGGGGAATCCTCTTACCGAGAATTTAGAAGTTATTCCGATGAGTCAGGTCAAAAGAACATCACACAAGTAATGACATACCTGTTTTTAACGGTGATACGTGCAGAACCCCGCAGTTAGTCTGCGGGGTTCTGCATAGGGTTGAGGTGTTGTGGGTGGCAAGAGGTTTTAGCCGTCGATATCCCTAAATTTTGTAGGTGACGACGTTACTCAAAGCGAGCGCTCCGCCGTGTGCGGCATCTTGATAACGCCCAAAATGAACATAAGGCCCACGGTAGGAGGTGTCGGCGATGGGTGTAGAACGTGCCCCCGCAACATCAATAATGATGTTTGATGGTCGGACGATAATTTTGCCGCGAATATCTTCACCGGCAACAAAAGGTTTACGAGGGCGTAGCGTGACCAGTGGCGTCAAGTCTGATGATCCAGCGTCAACACGTAGTAATTGAACCACGTCTCCTGAGAGGTACGAGCCGTTTTCGTCCATGACAGATGCACCGGGGCGAATAGCTAGAACGTATCCGCCGCCACGGGGGTTGGTGGTGTCGAATTTTGCGGCGATACCAAAGGCTGAATCGTCTTCTCGCCCGAAGGCAAGATAACCGTATTGCCAGGTGGTGGTGGGGAGTGCGTCTTTCCACTGCATTGTGAAGTTGATGACGTAACTATCAGCGGTGGATGTGCGGTGAGCTAATGGGCCTAGAAGGATAGAGTCATCATAGGCTTGTTGATGGACGAGTTCACCGTTTTCCCAGCGGGGTAGGTTCACAACGTCTTGTTGTCCAGCCGGTAGCATGCCATGTAGTCGTCGGCCTTGTTCTAGGGCAAGGTTGGGGCTTGTGGTTCTTCCGCTGAGCCAGAAGGGGTCTGGCGACATGAATCCGCGAACACCTAGGGACGCAAAATGTTCTTGTACCCAACGACGGTGAGTTTCCCAGACGATAACGGGTTTTCCGAGGTTGATAATTTGTGATATTTTTTCGTCGCTCATGGAGTCTTCGGTACGTCCGATGACGGTTTCGAAGAAGGGCACTCCCAGCATGTCGACGTTATCTGATGATGCTAATTGTGCGATGTCTTCGAAAGAATCGTGTGCGTCGAAGTAGCACCATGTGGTGAACCCTGCTTCTTTTGCGTACCGAATGAAGCCGTTGTCGCCGTCGAATCCGCCTTTGCCGTTGCGGAACATTTTAATGACGACTTGGTCTTGCATCCCGCGGGCAGTTAGGAGTTCTAGTAACTTGGGTTGTCCGGCAGAGTCTTTTGCTTCGATGAAGAGAACAGCGGAGCCGCCTACGGATTGGTAGGGGCCACCGGCTTCGGTGGCGAGGATGACGCCGAGGGCTTCTTCGAGGGTGGTGATGTGCACGAGGGGTGTGTTAGGTCCGAGGAAGTCTCTCATATCGATGAGGGGGCGTTTGACTTCGGCGAGGGTACTGGTGCTGACGTACCCTGTTTTTTCGGTGGTGGTGCGGCGTAGTGCGTTGTCGTGCATACAGACGAGTTCTCCGTCGGCGGTGGTACGCACTGATATTTCTACAGCTTGAGCGCCTTTGAGGATGGCTTGTTGATAGGCGTAGGCGCTGTGTTCAGGGTTGACGTCTCCTGCCCCACGGTGGGCTATGACGAATTGTTCTTGTGAGAGGAACTGTTCAACGAGTGTGGGTTGTGGTTGTTCTTCTGCGGCGTGGTTCTGTTCTTCTGCGTAGGCTGTTGTTGTGGCTGCGCTGAGTCCGAGTGTTGTGGTGGCTCCGGCTACCCAGCGGAGTGCGGTTCGACGGGATAAGCCATGAGAATGTTGTGGTATCGACATGGAGACTTTCTAAAATATGGGGTTATAGGGCCCTTGAGTATAAGGGTAATGTGGTCAGTTAGTTTTTACCAGATACGGTATCTGGAAAGATTATTCTCTCAGATAATGGTCTTGATGAGTTTTATCTCGTGATGTTTTTCTAGTTCAGGTTTTTCCCTGATTACGGTAAGGATTCTTTTGAGAAAAACACAGAGTTACGTTTTTGATTCTCAAAACTTTTTTATTTTACCAATGGTTTCCAAAGAAAAATTTTCAGTTTTAGAGTTGATCATGAAAGCTGTCAAAACTGAAATCACGATAATACATCGTAGATACTTCAGACAACACTCTGCAAAAAAGTTTCACTATTTTAAAAATCTTTATTTTTGAGCTGACCTGCGACGTCATTGATTTAAAGTTCAATTAATAATGATATTCGTCATCGTGTCGAGATACTCTAGAGAACAATTACCGTATAATCTCTAACGTCAAATATTTAAATATTTGCGACCGCTTCTTGCGGTAATCATCTGTGGACATACCACGTATGAGAATCATGATAAGAATTATTCTCAGAGGTTTTCTTGGGGAAGAGAATCGGTAGTTCACATCTACGCAGGAAGGTGCTGACGTACTTTGGGGAAGGTCATGTCAGCATCTTCCATCGCGTAAGAAACAACAAGCATAAAAGACTCATGCTCCTCAACGCAAGAAGGAACATGAGTCTTTTATGTATCTCAAGAAAACTATGCCATTATGTGACGGCGTGAACTGACCACACCAGTATTAAAACCGGCAAGATGCAAACCCCCATGAAAACGGGCATGCTCAATTTTGATACACCGGTCCATCACCACATGCAATCCAGCCTGCTGGGCAATCTCGGCGGCTTCTTCATTCCACAAACCTAATTGCATCCACACGGTTTGAGCGCCGACCGCAATCGCTTCACGCACCACATCAGGAAGATCCTCATGACGGCGAAAAATATCAACAACATCAGGAGCTTCAGGCAAATCCGCCAAAGTAGCATACACTTTCTGCCCTAACACCTGTTTCCCTTTCTGCGCCAACAGGGGGTTCACAAAAAAGAGCTGGTAATCGGCAGAAGACTGCAAATACGTTGCCACAAAATATGATGAGCGTGAAACTTTATCGCTCATACCAACAATCGCGATACTACGGCTACGACGAAGAATCCCTAAACGTTGCACAGCAGATGGCGCTTGCCATGTACGTTTCGTCAACATTAACGCACCTCCTGAGCAGAGTTACCCTGTGATAATGATTCTTGGGCTTGCAGAATCTTTGCTCCATGATGGTCTTTACCCGTTGCGGCGCTCAACGCCTGATCTAAGTCCCATACAATGTCGTCAAGATCTTCTAACCCCACAGAAATACGAATCAAATCCTCCCCTACCCCAGCAGCGTCAAGTTGCTCCGCGCTGAGCTGCTGATGAGTTGTTGATGCAGGATGCAATACAAGAGTTTTTGCATCACCAATATTCGCTAAATGTGAAGCTAACTGAAGATTCTCAATAAAGCGCGCACCAACTTCACGAGCAGATTCTCCAACGCCTGCAACAACACCAAAGGAAAACACAGACCCAACCCCTAAAGGCAGAAGTTTCTGTGCCCTCTCATAATGAGGGTGCTCAGGAAGGCCAGCATAATTGATATAGCGAATACGGGCGTCTTCATCAAGCCATTGAACAAGACCCTGAGTATTCTCAAGGTGCGCATCCATCCGCTGAGCTAAAGTTTCAACGCCTTGAAGCAAGTTAAATGCTGATTGAGGACTTAGAGAAGGACCAAAATCGCGTAATTGTTCTGAGCGTAGTTTCGTCAAGAATCCATATTCCCCAAAGTTGCCCCACCATGAGATGTTGTTATAAGAGGGAATGGGTTCTGTCATTGTAGGAAATTTTCCATTAGCCCAATTGAAACAGCCAGATTCCACCACAATACCGCCCAAAGTTGTACCGTGGCCACCAAGAAATTTCGTCATCGAGTGAATCACAATATCGGCACCATGTTCTAGTGGACGAATCAGATACGGCGTCGATAACGTTGCATCAACGACTAAAGGAATGTCGTGAGAGTGTGCAACATCAGCAAGGCCTTCAAGGTCAGCTATTTCTCCAGAAGGATTAGCAACAACTTCTGTATAAATAGCTTTCGTCTCGGGACGAATCGCCCTCTTAAAATCTTCGGGGTCTGTGCCTGACACAAAAGTCGTATCAATACCGAATCTTCGCAAAGAGACATCAAGCTGAGTAATCGTCCCACCATATAGTTGGGATGAAGCAACAATATGGTCTCCGCTTTGGCAAAGAGCCGCAAAGGTAATGAACTCGGCTGCCATTCCAGAAGCTGTTGCAACAGCGCCAATACCACCCTCAAGCGAAGCGATACGTTCTTCTAAAGCAGCAACAGTAGGGTTTCCAAGACGTGAATAGATATTGCCGTATTTTTGGAGAGAAAAAAGGTTGGCGGCATCTTGTGCATCATCAAAAACAAAAGAGCTTGTCTGGTAAATCGGTACGGCGCGCGCCCCGTGGATCGCGTCAGGGGTAGCTCCGGCGTGGAGGGCGCGAGTGCGAAAACCAAAGATGTGTTCAGCCACGGTATCTCCTCAAATGATGTAGTACTGACGGGTCAACCCGTCACAAAACGTACCCCTATCTTGGCTGATACACATCAGCAATGCACCATCGTGACGGCACATTGCTGATATTGCGTTTTATTGAGTTTTTATCATCAAAAGTTACATGATGACCGCCCGCTGGCACATCTTTTAGATGTGGTAGTCGGCAGTGTCATAAATGTTCAAGAACTTTTGGATACGCTCCGAGCTTGAGTTGAAGAACCCAGACGGGGCGCCCTCATACACTATTTCTCCTTGGTCTAAGAAGATAATACGATCTGCAACTTTCTGTGCAAACGCCATATTATGTGTCACCACTACCAGAGAGCGGTTCTCTCGCGCCAAAGCAATCAGGACTCTAATCACTTCGGCTTCTAGTTCAGGGTCTAAGGCACTTGTTGGCTCATCAAAAAGTAGATAATCCGGGCTGACAGCTAAAGCACGCGCAATAGCTACACGTTGTTGTTGACCTCCCGAGAGATGATCAGGATAAGCGTCAGCACGATGCTTCATCCCCACTTTTTCCAATAGCTCATAGGCAAGAGCTTCAGCTTTTTCAGCGGTCATCGTGCCGTTGAGTACGGGGGCTAACGCCACATTTTTGAGTGCCGTGTAATGAGCAAAAAGGTTGAATTGTTGAAAGACCATCGCAGAGTGTGAGCGAATCCGGCGGATATCTTCTACCTCAAGGTTTTCATTCAGGCTAACCGTATCAGAACCGATTGTTAGCGTTCCTTCTTCTGGTGTTTCAAGAAGATTCAAACAGCGTAGCAACGTTGATTTACCAGAACCAGAAGGACCTAGGATGACGGTAGTTTCACCATCATGCACATCGAAAGAGAGGTTTTTGAGGATGGTCTGTTCCCCGAAACTTTTTGAGATGTTTTTGACACTAAGCATGGGAACTCCTAATGTACCGGCTACTACGTTTTTCGAGGACTCTTTGCACCGCAGAAAGAGCGGTAAAAATAATGAGGTATATCAGTGCAACCTCAACATACATTGCTAAGGGTTCAAAGGTTCGCGCCGCTACTTGTTTTCCTGCTTGGAAAAGATCAATCAAAGAGATGGTTGAAACAAGTGAAGTACCTTTCACCAAGTCAATGAGGTCATTACCTAATGGCGGTAAAGCAATACGTGTAGCTTGAGGAATAACAACATGTCGTAATGTTTGTTGACGTGTGAAGTTCAGCGTTTGTGCTGCTTCAAATTGCCCACGTGGAATAGATGCAACCGCTGCTCTAAATGTTTCTGCAACATAGGCGCCAGTATTTAGGCTTAAAGCGACGATGGCTGCCGTCCACGGGTCAAAAGTGATTCCTATTTTAGGTAGACCATAGAAGATGAGGAACAGCTGAACAAGCAGTGGTGTCCCTCGAAAGAACCATACGTATCCTCGTGACATCCATTGGAGAAGGAAGAAGCGATGTGTTCTTAGGGCGGTTGCCACCAACCCAATAAGCAGTGCAAGAATGAAGGAAACAACTGCTAATGGGATGGTGACTTGAATGGTTGCGATGAGTAGTTGAGGTAAGGATTCTGTCCAGAGATTTAAAAAGTGGTCCATAATTTATGAGTTTTTAGGGGTAAGGTCTATACCCACGTATTTTTCGTAGATGGCTTTGATGTCGCCATTGGTCAGGTGACGTTCTAAGGAGTCGTCAATAGCTTTTTTGAGTTCTGGCTGGTCCTTAGGCATGAGAATTGCAGCTTCTGAGGTTCCGCCGAGTTGCCCGTCAAGAAGTCGAATAGGCGCTTCGGGGTGCTGTTGTTTGTAGATTTGGAAGGTGACAGCATCATTACCGCAGCAATCTACACGTCCGGAGAGGACTTGTTCGATAGCCTCATCAAAGCCGGTAACGGTGACGATTTGCGCTCCGGCAGCTTCTAGGAGTGTACGGAAGTTTGAGGTCTCAGATGAGGCTGCGGTATGCCCTGGAATGTCAGAGATGTTGCGTAGTTCTGAGGAGTCAAGAACAGCTACTTTGCCTTCTGAACGAACATAGGTGGTAGAAAAGTCGTATTTTTTCTGTCGTTCTTCTGTTGGGGAAACATTGTTGATGACGATGTCGTAGCGGTCTGCGTCTACTCCTGCGATGAGCGAGTCCCAGAGTGATTCAACATATTCTGCTTTAACACCTAGGTCTTGGGCGATGAGGTCTCCGATTTCTTTTTCCATGCCGACGAGGTTTCCGGATTCATCGTGGTAATTCCAGGGGCGGTAGGTTCCTTCCATACCGATGCGGATAGTGCCTCGTTCTTTAATCTGTTCCAGACGGTTGGTTTTTTGTGCCGGTTGGGAGGATGAGCATGCGGAGAGTAGTCCGGCTAGGCTGAGGGCTCCGGTCAGGGCAATGGCAGAGCGTCTGTTCAAGGTGGTTTTCATGGGGTATTCCTCACGGTGTTGTTGATTTTTATATGGGATAGAAATTTTAGGATGCGTTGAGTGCTGTGGTGAAGTCTTCGAGCAGGTCTTCGTAATCTTCGATTCCTACGGCTACTCGGATAAGCCGTGGGTGCACTCCAAACATGTCAAGGTGTTCTTGGGTGTAAGCGCCTTGAGTCATTGTTGCAGGTAGACATACAAGAGATTCAATACCGCCAAGGCTTACAGCAAAGCTGAAGATATTGAGGGCTTCAATGAATTTTTGTATATCGTGTCCTTCTGCAAGGATGAAGGAGAACACTGCGCCTTGACCTTGTGCTTGTTGAGATTGAATACTTGCTTCTTCTGCACTTGCTGAGCCGGGGTAGAGGACGCGCTCTACGGCGGGGTGTTTTTCTATTGTTTGAATCAGGCGTTGGGCGTTGTCTTGTTGGCGGTCTAAGCGTAGTCCGAGAGTTTTAACGTTTTGGAGTAGACGGTATGAGTCTGTTGGTGGAAGTATTCCACCAAGAATGAGTTGCGCTTTGTGAAGTTCTTCAGCTAGCTCAGGGTTATTGGTCGAGGCGACTCCGCCGAGGAGGTCAGCGTGCCCAGCAAGATATTTTGTGGCTGATTGTACGGTGATATCGGCACCGAGTTCGAGGGGGCGTTGTAAGTAGGGGGTAAGAAAGGTGTTGTCTACGACGACGATGGCGTTGTTTCGGTGTGCAATCTCGCTAATGCGTGCAATGTCGCTGACTTTGAGGGTGGGGTTGGTGGGTGTTTCGAGGAACACCATGGTGACATTGTCTGAGAAGTCTGCGTCAGAGAGGGTGGAGAAGTCTGCGATAAATTTGACGTGTGCTCCGCGTTTGGGAAGCTCTATAGTGGCGAAGCGATAATTTCCGCCGTAGCTGGGCATTCCCATGAGGAGTGTTTCGCCGTTGCGTACGAGTCCTAGTGCCGCTGAGCTTGCTCCCATTCCGGAAGAGTAGACATAGCTGTATTGTGCGTTTTCAAGCTGTGCCAGTGTGGTTTCTACGGCGGTTCTGGTGGGGTTTGAGCCGCGCTGATATTCGTATTCTCCCGGTGTTCCGTCACTAGGCTGTATGAAGGTGGAGGCCAGATAGATAGGAGGAACTATGGCGTTTTTTTCAAGGTCATGTACAGCATGTATTGCTCGTGTGGTAAACCCTGCCATGTTTTCTCCTGAGGTGTAGGCGTGCGTTATCTTTGTGAGAACTAGCCTATATCCTCAGCAGTCAAATTGACGAGTTTTTATGACGCAATTGTTACGAAAGTAATTTATCCTAGTCAAAAGCGTTTTTATAGATGATAAAAAATATTCCCTCAAAGGTATTTATTTTCTTTTCCCTCAATTAGCGCCAGAAACGGTTCCGCGCATGAATAAAAGACGGGCGAATCTGAACCCATGAAGGACATTCCAAACGCACAGCCCTATCGCACTCAGTCAACGCCACAATAATTGACTCACACCGCTGATTGAACGCGTTCACATTCCCCTTAGCAACCACCTGCCCCGGAAAATGGCGGTGCATTTTTGATACAGAATCCGAAGACTCTTGAAAACGATGACCAGAATGCCCAGGAATATGTCTCACCACAACACGTCGATCACGAATCGCCTCAGTAAGTTTTGTCATCTCAGCAACCACTAAAGCGTCTTGAACGCCCTCATTAACCCAATTCTCAAAAGACCAACGATTATGAGCAAGCCGCAGAACAAACGTCAACGCACCCACTGAATCAGTGTGAATAACGAGCTGTCGTCCAGGGTGATAGAAAATATTAAATGCCGCCAACATAGCAGACAGCTCACCAGTCATAATATTTATCGCATCATAGTGCAAGTGAAAATAAAACCCCTCCTCACTGACACCACCAATACCCATGCGCCCACCACGAGAATATTGTTTGTTATTCGTTGAACGAAAAGAACAGTCCGTAAAAACCTCATACACAGGCAAATCTTCTACCGGACGTTTCTGTTGATCTTTCTCTTTTTCTGCATGAGCTAACTCAGTAGCACATTGAATATGCTCATCCACAATTTTTCGATCATCGTCACTGGTCAAACGGATATGCAACTCCCCCAAAGAATATGGATCTTGAGGGTTTAATAATTTATCAATAGGACGATACTGCATAATGGTACGCAAGGTTGGAAACTGTTGAAAAAGAAGCTTCACATAGTACGGGTGAGCAGTTACCGTCACCAGATTGTTCTTATATAAATCAGGAATATGTTCCCAACATTTAAGAATGACTCGGCCAATCATACGAACATGCGCATCAGAGCACGGTTCTAGAAGTGAATGAGAACAAGAATCCGTAATCGGCTCAACCTCAATCATTTCGCGGTCACCGTTCTCACGGGAGACAAACATGAGACATGATAGCCCCGTATAACATCGCCCTTTTTCCTGTACCGATTCCATCAAAACCGCAATAACAGCCACCCCTATATCCATAAACCCTTCTGGATACGAGGATGTATAGTCTGGTGCTTCCCATGTAAGCGTAGTTTTTTTAATATGTGCTGGCGATATTTTCATCTTCTCCACCTCCTCAAATTGGAATGTTCCATCATTAAATATCTGGCCTAATACCATCAATAGGGTCCGTTAGGTCCTCTTCGTCATGTTCTGATGACGCTTGCTTGGACTTTTACTGATAAAACACTACGCAGGTGTCCGAAAAATTACTCAAGATTTAAGGTGGGTACCAGCAGATACACTCTCACTATTGAGATTTCTCATCAGGTGGTTGAGACATCACGCTATCGTCATGTGCTGTTACCATCTACACCTAGCTGCGTCATGTCTATCAGCTATTTCCTCAGCACTGCGCGTGTACTCACAACAGGCGCGTACGCACGATGAAGACCTAAAAAACTGCGAAAAGAACGTCGCATAAACTGCTCTTATGAAAATCTAGAGCAGCAACTTGTACCTTAGATACGACAGAGTATATAACCATATTTCTACCCCTAACGTTCTTTCAAAACAGTTATCCCATATATATCTTTTATATCTTTTCTATGTGAACGAATCAACACTTTTTCTCTCCAAGGGCAAAAAGACAGAACATCCTCAGACAGCTATCATGGAATGTCCCACGTGCTGATACACCCCTCGTCATCAGCCTCAAGCGGTGATAGGTTGATACCCCACACACAAGGAACCAAAACACCCATATACCTAAGGAGCATCATGATCGGCGTGTACGCACAAGCAATCATCAAAACCCGCTATGCCCAAGAATTTGAAAAAATAGCACAGCACCTTGTTGACAAAGCTCAAAAAGAACAAGGTATGGTCAGCTATAACTTTGGGTCGCTCACCACCGACGAACAACCAGCAGAACACCGCGAATACGCGTTTATCGAACGTTGGGAATCCATCGAAGACCTCGAAACTCATATGGATACTGAGCACTTCAAAAAAGCTGACCAACAATGCCAGCACCTTCTTGCATCTCCCATGCAAATTACTATCTATGAGCTTCCCACAGCGTCCTAACTACTGTTAGGCTCTAAATACACCACATAATATGAGCCACATCCCAACCATTCTCATGTTAGGAGCAAAACCATGATTGGTGTTTTTGCCAAAGTATCCATCAAAGCAGAATCTATCGAAGCCTTCGAAAAATCTGCACAAGCCCTCGTAGAAGCAACACGCTCCAACGATAACGGACTCGTCAGCTACGATTTTGGAACTCTCTCAGAAGAAGGCACCGAAGGCGAATACGCATTCATCGAACGCTGGGAATCTCATGACGCACTCAAAGAGCACATGGGCAAAGAACACTTCACCACCGCTGTTGGTGAGTGGGAAGAATATCTCGCAGAGCCCCTACAGGTCAGCGTTTACGACTTCTAAAAGCTCAACACTCATCTGTCCCTTTCAACGATGAAAGAACAGAGAGCAAGGGTGGGGTGGCACAGATATTATGTCTGTGCCACCCCACCCCTTTATGTTGAGCTAAAAATATTTTTTAGACAGAAGTCTCGTCACTATACTCCGGCGGAAGAATACGCACACCACCCTTATCAGCAGAAGCAGCCATCATGCCATAGGCGCGAAGCGCCTTTGATACGCGACGCTCTCGCAGTTTTGAAGGCTTCCACGGAACAGCACCCTTGCGAGCGCGACGCTGTTCAAGAACCTCGTCCGAAAGATTAACACGCAAAATGCGACGAGAAACGTCAATCTCAATTTCGTCGCCTGTTTCCACTAGCCCAATCGCTCCACCTGCTGCAGCTTCAGGAGAAACATGTCCGATAGAGATACCCGATGTGCCGCCAGAGAATCTTCCATCTGTGATAAGGGCACAGGTTTTTCCTAATCCAAGACCTTTAAGATACGAGGTGGGGTAGAGCATTTCTTGCATACCGGGGCCGCCCTTAGGGCCTTCATATTGAATGACCACGATATCGCCGGCTTGAACATTCTTTGAAAGAATTTCTCGTACTGCTTCATCCTGAGATTCAACGACAAAGGCTCTACCAATAAAGTGGAAAAGTTCTTCATCAATGCCAGCAGATTTGATAATGGCTCCATCTTGGGCGATATTGCCACGTAGTACAGCAAGTCCACCGTCTTTGGTGTACGCGTGTTCAACAGAGCGAATACACCCGTTCTGCGCATCGTACTCAAGAGATTCGTATTGATTTGCGGTAGAAAACGCTACTGTTGTGCGGACACCACCAGGTGCAGCTTTGAAAAGTTCTTGCGCTTGTTCACTTGCTTTTCCTGAACGAATATCCCATGTGTTAAGCCATTGTTCTAGAGAGTCAGAATGAACAGAATGAACATCGGTGTTCAGTAACCCAGCACGATAGAGCTCACCTAAGAGAGCAGGAATTCCTCCAGCACGGTGAACATGCTCAATATGGTATTTGGTGGAGTTTGGGGCTACTTTTGCTAAGCACGGGACACGCCGTGAGATAGCGTCAATATCGTCGAGGGTGAAGTCCACTTCTGCTTCGTGGGCAATAGCAAGAATATGCAAGACGGTGTTGGTTGAACCACCCATAGCAACGTCTAATGCCATAGCGTTTTCGAAAGCTTCTTTGGTGGCAATAGAGCGCGGTAGAACGGAGTCATCGTCTTGTTCATAGTAGCGTTTGGTGAGTTCGACGATGGTTTTTCCGGCGTTGAGGAAGAGCTCTTTACGAGCAATTTGAGTCGCAAGAGTGGTGCCGTTACCGGGTAATGCTAGTCCGATGGCTTCGTTGAGGCAGTTCATGGAGTTTGCGGTAAACATACCGGCACAAGACCCGCAGGTGGGGCAAGCATTCTTTTCGATTTGGGCGAGAGCTTCATCGGAGACTGATTCGTCAACAGCCATGACCATAGCATCGACGAGATCGAGACGGTGTTCTACGATGTCTTCGATTCCTTCGCCTGATTCCATCGGTCCGCCGGAGACAAAAATTGTAGGGATGTTCAGGCGCATTGCTGCAAGGAGCATTCCGGGGGTGATTTTGTCGCAGTTAGAGATACAGACAAGGGCATCTGCTCGGTGCGCGTTAACCATGTATTCTACGGAGTCTGCGATGAGGTCTCGTGAGGGAAGGGAATAGAGCATTCCATCATGTCCCATGGCAATTCCATCATCTACAGCAATAGTGTTGAACTCTTTTGCGACAGCGCCGGCTTCTTCGATAGCTCCGGCGACGAGTTGTCCCATATTTTTGAGGTGGACATGCCCTGGAACGAATTGTGTGAAGGAGTTTGCGATAGCAATAATTGGTTTTCCGAAGTCTTCGTCGCCCATTCCGGTAGCTCGCCATAGTGCGCGCGCTCCAGCCATGTTACGACCGTGAGTCGAAGTACGTGAACGTAATTCCGGCATAACTATTCTTCCTTATGTTCTGTGGTGACTGTCCTCAAGTGTACGCCTGCTTCTAGGTCCTCATTCAATTTCTACCCGTGAAGTATTCATATTCCGAGAATATTGCTGCGCCAATTTTGTCTTCCAGTATGTGTTGAGGATACAGCACCTCTCCAGTTGTCCGTACCTATAGCATAATATTGCGTTAAAATGAAAAAAATACGTCAAAAAATCTCATGTTCCCCAAAATGCGTAACGCTTTGTTAACACATAGACACTCTTATAAAGCGCCCCTAGACTTGTGCTGTACTGCCAAGCACTCATAGCTATGCCCTTCCCACCTTTTAATGTGAGTGCCAGTAGCAGTTTTTGACGCATACACACCATGAAGAGGTAATCGATGGGAAAATATGAGCGCGTTTATCAAGACCTGTCAACAAAGATTGATAACGGCACCTACTCGGTAGGCTCCCTCCTACCCAGCGAAAAACAGCTCACAGAACATTACGGCGTTTCACGCGAAACCGCCCGTAAAGCCTTAGCGTTATTGACCAACCGAGGATACATTCAAAAAGTTATGGGTAAAGGGTCTATCGTCATTAACCGACCCCAATATGCGCTTCCAGTATCCTTTATCGCCAGTTACCAAGAACTTGCGAATATCAGCGGTTTTAGCTTCTCTAGCAAAGTTATATCGTGCGGCGAAAAAGTACACCACCCTCCACATATCTTTGAGTCTATTACCCCATCATTCCCCGCCGGCCCCTATCACTACCTCGAAACCGTGCACTATATTGATGGGGAACCCTCCATTATTGACCGAAACTATATTCTGTGTTCGGTAGTGCCGAGCATTCCGCGCAACGTTGCAGAAGAATCCCTCTTCACCTACCTTGAAGACACATTAGGGCTTGCTATCTCTTATGCCAGTAAACAAATCAAAATCGAACCGGCAACCATTGACGACCGCGAACGCCTGAACCTAGCCGCCGGAGAATACGTCGGTGTTACCACAACGGTCACAAGCCTTGAAGACACCACAACATTCCAATTCACCGAATCACGCCACCGTGCCGATAAATTTGTGTACCAAGACTTTGCACGCCGACAACGATTCCACCACTAACCGCTAAGGAGTAGGCGACCCTCGCCATACCACTAACTATGCCGTGGACAGAACGCACCATCTATCAGATATACCCAAAATCTTTTTACGATAGTAACGGCGACGGTATCGGAGATATCCGCGGAATTATCGAAAAAATACCCTATATCGCGTCATTAGGAATCGATATGGTGTGGTTTAACCCGTTCTTCGTCTCCCCACAACACGATAACGGATACGACATCTCCGACTACTACAATATCGACCCAAACATGGGCACCATGGACGATGTTGAAGAACTCATCCAAAAACTCAAAGCACACAATATTGACGTCATGTTTGATATGGTGCTCAACCACGTATCAACTGAACACCCGTGGTTTCAAAAAGCACTCGCTGGAGAGAAAAAATACCACGACTACTTTTACATCCAAGCACCACAACAAGACGGTTCGCTACCGACCAACTGGGAATCTAAATTTGGTGGACCAGCATGGGAACCCTTTGGAAAAACCGGTCTCTACTATCTGCACCTCTATGATAAAACCCAAGCAGACCTCAACTGGCACAACCCTAATGTGCGTGAAGAACTCTTTAACATCGTCAACTTTTGGCTCAGCAAAGGAGTACGAGGATTACGCTTTGACGTACTCAACGTCATCGGCAAAGATAAACAGCTCTGCGACGCACCAGCTGGTGTCGTGGATAAGACACTCTACACCGATACCCCACACGTTCATTCATGGGTCAAAGAGCTACATCAAAAAACTTTCGGAGCATATCAAAACGTCATCACCGTAGGTGAAATGTCCTCAACAACCATCGAACATTCTATTGGGTACACCAAACCTAGCCGAGACGAATTATCGATGGTCTTTAGCTTCCACCACCTCAAAGTGGACTACGACAAAGGACAAAAGTGGACTAACACTCGTTTTGATTTTGCGTTGCTCAAAGAAACTCTCAACGAGTGGGCTCTTCGCATGCAAGATGGTGGGGGCTGGAATGCTCTCTTCTTCAACAACCATGACCAGCCCAGAGCACTCAACCGTTTTGGTGATGCACAACAGTACCGCCAAGAATCTGCCACTATGTTAGCGACCGTAACGCACATGCTTCGAGGCACACCTTATATCTACCAAGGTGAAGAAATCGGAATGGTCGATCCAACATACTCCCAGATAAACCAATATGTAGATGTTGAAGCACACCACGCCTATCAGAGCCTACGAGAACAAGGACTCAGCGACGTGGAAGCCTTCAACATTGTTCGTACCAAGGCAAGAGATAACTCACGCGTACCTATGGCGTGGGATCACAGCACCTATGGTGGTTTTAGCGACGTGCAACCGTGGCTCATGCCCACCCACGCACAGCAGATTAATGTTGCTCAAGAAGAACGTGATGGAAGAATCCTTCCCTATTATCGGAAGCTCATTCAACTGCGTAAACAATACGCGGTTATTGCCTGCGGAACGTATGCCCCCTATCAATTAGAGCACCCAGACATTTACGCATTCTTCCGTGAAGATCACAAACATCGTATGCTTGTACTCACCAATTTCTACGGCAAAAACAGCACCATTAGCGTACCTGAAGAGTTCTCTCACGCGCAGATACTACTCAATAACCGTGAAGAAGAACCACAGCTTACCCAATCAACAATTACTCTTGAACCCTATCAAGCTCTCGTGCTTCTTTACTCGCACTCAGCAGATAAAGAACACTAATCGTTCTTCTTCGAGGAGAAGTGTTCTTCCACCCACTCTTGAGCCACTTGTGAAGGGTTTGCTTTCTCCTGCCCAGAGACTCGACTATTCAGATGAATTAAGTCGTCCGTCGTCAACAGTGCAGACACTTCATCAAGAACTTGCGCTGCAGCGTACGAAACATGTTGAGCGTTAATAACGGGTATCACTTGTTGAGCTAAGAAATTATTTTTGGGGTCATCA
Source organism: Rothia sp. CCM 9419 (assembly GCF_048512815.1). Lineage (NCBI taxonomy): Bacteria > Bacillati > Actinomycetota > Actinomycetes > Micrococcales > Micrococcaceae > Rothia > Rothia sp. CCM 9419. The sequence goes on from NZ_JBLXXY010000005.1 coordinate 63,264, forward strand.
AGAACCACAAAATTATTCTGAGCAATTGCCGGATCGGTGGAAAAAATATTAGCAACCTGCACTTGATTATCTAATAACGCTTGAACGGTTAACGGACCACCACCATCGTTAATAGGGTTAAACGAGGCGGGAGTGAAACCATATTTTTCTTTCATACCAGCTAACCCATAAGAACGTTCAGAGAACTCTGGAGGAGCACCAATCGAGAGCTGATCTTGATGTTGAGCGAGGTCAGCAAGAGAACGAATCCCATATTTTTGAGCGGTCTGCTCTGTTACCACCAGAGTATCTTTATCTTCTGCCGGCGAAGCCTGTAAAACGGCTAAAGAAGAAGGCAAAGCCTTAGGCAACGCTTGAAGTATCTCTTCTGGAGATGTTGCAGACGTTTGAGCATCAAAATATAAAAGAAGGTTACCCGAATAGTCGGGAACAACACTGATAGTTCCTTCTTCTAAAGCACCAAGGTACGCCTCACGTGCACCAATTGCTGGTTGTGTCTGAGCCGATAGTCCACGAAGGTTAAGGGCACTTGCATAAATCTGAGCAATAATCTGAGACTCTGTAAAATCTGCTGAACCGACCACAATAGTCTCAGATGGGCTAGCAGTACCAAAAGCAGTATTTCCAGAAAGCCCGCACGAAGAAAGCGCCAACGAGGTAACACCCACACCAGCAAGACCAAATATTTTTCGGCGAGAAAGAGAAGAAGTCATATCAACAAAGTCCTAACGAATATGAGAAGAAGTAACGAGCCGTTGCACCAAGCTCAACAGAATATCGACAAGAAACGCTAAAGCAGCAACAAGAACTACGGCGGCAACCATACGGGTGTAATCTCGAACAGCTAAACCATCAATGAGGTATCGCCCTAACCCGCCAAGATTGATATAAGCCATCACCGTAACCGTAGCGATTACCTGCAACGTGGCGTTACGAATACCACCAAAAATTACGGGTAATGCCAGTGGCACCTCAACCCGCCACAGAATCTGCCATTCTGTAAGACCTTGGGCACGAGCAGCGTCCACTGTTGTAGCGTCCACAGAAGAAATACCGGCATAGGTTCCCGCCAGTAGAGGAGCCAACGCAAGAAGAATCAGAGCCAACGCCGGAGCAGTAAAACCAATACCAAGCCACAATGCAAATAACGTCAACAAACCAAGAGTCGGCAAAGAACGTAAAGCGCCAGTTATCCCAACGATAAGAGACTCTCCCTTACCGGTATGACCGACCCACAAACCTAACGGTATGGCGATAATCGCAGCAATAAGCAGAATAATCCCCGAATAGCTCAGGTGCTCAATGATGCGCTGCCAAATACCGCCAGGAGCTGTCCACGCACCCTCAGCAGTAAACCATGCCCACGTTTTATCAAAAATATTCATAGCTTCCTCCACCGTGTCAGCAATGCGCCTGCGCTAGCTAATAAACGGTCCAAGACAAGAGCCAAAAGAAGAGTTCCAATAATTCCTGTCCAAATTTCAGCTGGTAAGTCACGACGTAAACCGTCGGTAAATAGCGTTCCTAAAGACTGAATACCGATAATAGCTCCCACCGAAACCATGGAAATATTTGATACTAAAGCAACACGTAAACCAGCCATCATCACCGGAATAGCAAGTGGTAATTCTACGAACCAGAAACGAGATATAGGACGATAACCCACAGCAGTAGCAGCTTCAAGGGTTATCGGAGACACTGATTCAAAAGCATCGACAGCCGAACGCACCATCATCGCGATAACGTATAACGTCAATGTCACGTAGACGTTAAGCATTGATGTGATAGAAGTGCCCAAAATCAACGGCATCACCACAAAAAGTGCAAGAGAAGGAATGGTATATAGTAACGCAGCAAAGTTGACGACCGATGAACGTCGAACCTTCCCCCAACGAGTGCTCTTTTCTGTGGAACGTCCATCTCGACGACGACCTAAAGCAAGACGAGCTAAAGGAATAGCTATAAGAGTTCCGGCAATAACCGGAATCACCGATTGAAGAAGATGTAAGACTAGCAGGTGTAACACATAAGTGCTGTTAGAAATCAGCCAGCTCACACACTCACCCCATAGCGTCGGTGGCGTTCTGCCTCTGTAGCGTCAAGAACATCATCAGAGTTTAGAAGACCTTTAACGTAGCCTTCATCATCAACAACGACGCCCCAACCTGAAGGTGAAGAAAGAACAGAATCTAAAGCGTCACGTAAGTTACCACCTTCACGATACAGCGAACCGCCTGCAACAAGTCTGTTGTCGATAAACCATCCGGCGGGTTTTCCGTCCTCAACGTTAAGTTTCCACCGCCGCCATGGGGTGTTGAGACTATCGAGAGGGTACACTTTGAGCCCCTCTCCTGAGGCGAAGGTTAACCGTCGCATGCCACGGTCACGCCCAATAAAGGAAGCCACAAAATCATTAGCTGGTTCGCGAAGAATTTCCTCTGGAGAACCAACTTGCGCTAACTCCCCTGCAGAAAACACAGCAATATAATCGCCAAGAAGAATTGCCTCATCAATATCATGCGTTACAAAGATGATGGTTCTATTCAAGGTCTTTTGAAGCCTCAATAACTCATCTTGAAGATCTTTACGCACCACCGGATCTACAGCAGAAAACGGTTCGTCCATCAAAAGGATGGAAGAATCATTTGCTAATGCACGAGCAACACCAACGCGTTGCGCTTGACCGCCAGAGAGTTCTGAAGGGTATCTTTTCGCTAAAGAACGGTCTAAGCCCACCGTGTCCATGAGTTCACACGCTTTTGTGCGAGCAAGCGAACGACGCATACCGTTAAGGCGCGGAACTGTTGCAATGTTATCGACAATAGTTCGATGAGGCATCAGCCCTGCCTGTTGCAACACATATCCCATAGAACGACGTAGCTGATAGTCACGGATACTGTGGTTTGGTTCGCCATGAACAAGAATCTCTCCTTGGGTTGGCTCAATCATGCGGTTAATCATGCGCAATGATGTAGTTTTTCCACAGCCAGAGGGGCCAACAAAAACCGTGATTTTTCCTTCAGGAATACTTAAATTGAGATTGTTAATGGCGGTAACCTCACCGTATTTTTTGGTGACGTTACGAAACTCAATAGCATTCTTGAGCTGATGAGTAGAGTGTGTTTCGTGGTGTAATTGTCCCACAGCTGTCCTTGTGTTCAATGGAGGGTTTTCGCATAGATGAGGGTAACAATCATCTGATATGTCAAACAGTACAATCTAGAAAATTATTCCCTGCCCATCAAGAAAGGTGGAGTTGCTGAAAATACTACTGAGCAACCCCACCTCCTTGACGTTATGATGATGTTCTGCCTTCGACGCGGCTAGCCTTAACTAATCTTGGTACCACGTATCAAAGATCGTGACAGGGATAGTTCTCTTATGACGAGTGCGCATAAAACGCTGTTCAAGGTTCTGTGCTACAGCGTCAGAGACCGTTTTTCCTTCAAGGTAGTCATCAATATCGTCGTAGCTTAGTCCGAGTTCATCTTCGTCGGCACGTCCAGGCACTCCGTCGAGCAAATCTGCAGTGGGTACTTTCTCCCACAGACGCTTCTGTGCACCTAATTCTTTAAGTAATTCGCGGTTCTGACGTTTATTCAGACCGTATAAAGGAAGGATATCAGCGCCGCCGTCACCAAACTTTGTGAAAAATCCCGTGATAGATTCGGCGGCATGGTCTGTTCCAACTACTAAAAGATTTTTCTGGCCGGCGAGAGCATATTGGGCGATCATGCGTGAGCGAGCCTTGATATTTCCCTTATTAAAATCGGAGGAGTTCTCCCCTAACGCATGAGCAAACTCTTGAGTAAAGCCATCTACTGCGGGAGCAATATTGTAGGTGATGCTCTGCTGAGGTTGAATAAACTCTAAGGCTTGTTGAGCATCAGCTTCATCAAATTGCACCTTATATGGAAGTCGTACCGCAATAAATTCTGCGGGAGTTCCTTCTTCTGCTAGTTTTTCGACAGCGAGCTGGCATAGTCTTCCAGCAAGGGTAGAATCTACGCCACCGCTAATACCTAAGACAAAGCCCCGAGTATGACTTGCTTTGAGGTAATCACAAAGAAATTGCACTCGTTGGCGAATCTCTTCTGCAGGGTTAATGCTGGGTTTGACGCCCATCTGTTCAATAATTTTTGCTTGTATATCGCGCATAGTCCCTATCGTACTCGTGCGCCTATCCCAACCATAGGGGTTTATCCTCCTAAAGGATGATTTATTCTGCAGCTCCCCCCACCCTCATGATGAGATAGCTACCATGGTTATCATTGAAAACTCTCAGATTCTCATGAGAAAGAGCAACACTATGAGCAACCAGCACTCCTCCGAGTCGGCCCCTCCAACCGACACAACAGCACCCATGGATTTTTATGGCAACTACGCGCATCAGGCGCCACACAGTTCAGGGAATTTTTATAATGCTTCAGGTGTAAAAATCAGCGATAAAGAACGAAGCATTGCCGTTTTATCGCATGTTCTTCCTATTATTTTTCTTTTTCTCTCTGCCGGCACTCTCAGTATCTTTTCTCCTCTTATCATCTGGTTTATCTATCAAGACAAACCAGACTATGGGTTCGCTTCAGCATCTGCAGCCCGCGCTTTTAACTTCAATCTCACACTGATAAGCATCAATATTGTGGCAATTATTCTGTCATTTCTCACCTTCGGAATAGCCATTTTTATGTTGCTCATTACATTAATAATTACCTCTTTGATGCTGCTGATTTTCCATACCATTGGTGCTCTTGCCGCTCACCGAGGCACTATCTATGAGTATCCTCTACAGATTCGTGTTCTTAAATAATTTCTGTAACCAGTTCTACTAATTCTCCTAAATATTCCTTAAGCAAAAGAGTCCTTGTTGGTGGCGCATATAAGCGCCACCAACAAGGACTCTTGTCATCTAGTGGAATGATATTCCACAGATTGTTTTAGCGTCCGGAGAGAACTCCACGATCGTAACGGTAGATAAACGCTGCCATCTGGTCACGATTCACTGGTGAGAGGGCACGGAAGGTGCCATCTGGCCAGCCGCGAGTAATGCCTTGTTCTTCCATCCATGCAATCTCCTTGTAGAAGATGTAATCCGTGGAGAGGTCACTGAAAGCAGAAACGCTTGGTGCAGTGTACTCTGGGGATCCTGCCATGCGGTAGAAGAACGCTGCCATCTGGTCACGGTTCACAGGAGTCATGGGGCGGAAGGTGCCATCTGGCCAACCACGAGTAATGCCCTGTTCATGCATCCATGCAATCTCCTTGTAGAAGACGTAGTCCGTAGGAACGTCTTTGAAGGGGGAAACACTTGGTGCAGTGTACTGAGGGGATCCTGCCATGCGGTAGAAGAACGCTGCCATCTGGTCACGATTCACAGGAGTGAAAGGACGGAAGGTGCCATCTGGCCAACCACGAGTAATACCGCGTTGCGCCAACCATGAAATTTCTTCATAGAAGGGGTGGCTTGGATCTACGTCCGTGAAGTGAGGGTCATAAGCGTTAATGGGCTCTTCTGCAGATACTGCGAGAACCTGCGTACGGTCTCCATGAACACCCTTCTTAATACCGGAGAGGTTACCGGTTGCGTTGTGGGTGAAGATGAAGAGAGCTTTAACGTCCTCGTTAGTTCCGTTACGGTGTGCCTGAAGTTTATCTCCCGCCTCAAAAAGAACAGGGGTGAGGTAATCTTCAGAGCTAAACCATAGCTCAGGTGCTACAGGGTTGTAGGTAATCACATCGCTCACCTCAACAGGGGTGCTATCTCCTGTTTCAGGATCAACACTGCTGAGGTACTTGCTCATAGCCGTAACCTGGTAATTGATAGTTACCGGAGCAGAACCGTCAATACCCAATGCTGCCAAACTGATGGGCAAGACAAGAGTATTGCTGTCCATGGTATTCGTATCGAGGTCACCGAATGCGCCGTTTACGGGCTGGATGTCAAGGACATCAATTGCGCCTGCTTCATTAGGTCCACGAAGTGCTACTAGCGGGTAGTCAAGGCCCTTCGCCATGAAGGTGTACGCGGTGTAATCGGTGGTACCGTCACCATTGGTGTCAATGGAAACTTCAAATGATGCGTCAGAAGGAGTCAACGAATCCCAAGTTCCCCATGTAGAGATTCCAATACCTAGCATTGCTTGGCTTGTGTCTCCACCCTCAGCGAGGATTTGTGGAAGGTTAGAGGATGTACCAATGTACTGCAAGTCTGCAGACTGCATCGTTGGGCCGTTGAGGTCACCGGTGTGGATACGTCCACTGCTGTAGCCAAGTTCAAAAGCGCCAAGACCAGCACGGTAACCGTTCAAATCAAGGTTCTTACCGCTCAGAGAAAGTTCCTTGTTAAGAGAACGACCAAAGTCGATGTTCTCGCCATCAACCTTCAAGGTAGAAGAAGGCTTAGGAGCAATGTGTAGTGGTACACGAAGCTTCGAGTGCGCATCATGTAGGTCAAGACGTCCAGAATCAGAAGCGATGAACTGGCGAGCATATTCTCCAAGCTGTTTTTCAACAGTTGCCTTGTCGAAAGTTTTTTCCATGCTGTCACGGTCAATGTGAGCGGTGATGACGATGTCAGTCTTTTGACCTGCACCAACGGTGACAGACGATGGGTATGTGAACTCAACACCGGGCATATCAACGCTTGGCTCATAAGAAACTTCGAACGTGCGCTGAGCGTCAGATTTATTTTCGACGGTGAGCTTACGTGCAAAAGTTGCGGTGTCATCAGTAATCTCAACAACACCGAAGGATACAGAAACCTGCTGAGGTGAATCGGTGTTATAAACCAAAACGTTGTTATTAACAGCAGCAAGAGCGTCAACACGGCCGCTACCGGTACGTTCAACAGAGTAAATGTTTCCTTCGCTATCACGAACATCATGAGTAGCGGTGTTCATGATAGTGCTCTTAACCTCAGCAGGAGTGTAATCTTTGTGAGCTTCCATCACCAAAGCAGCAATACCTGCAACGTGAGGGGTCGCCATAGATGTACCACTCATGGTCAGTGAACCATTTCCGAGGCCAACACCAGCAGAGACAATGCTCGTACCAGGTGCAGCAACATCTGGTTTAACGTTTCCGTAGCTTCCGTGGTCGCCACGGGAGGAGCTTGTGTTCAAAGTGTCAAAGTTGCCAGATTCGAACTGCATAGCGCCACGCCATTCAGGATTAACCTGAATTTTGAGAGTTCCTGCTGCAGCCGCATCGCGAACTTTCGCTGCACTAGACTTGTTCAAACGTACGCCGGGGATAGTGCGGTTACCAGCGATGCCAGCATTTTCTGCTTCTACAGCACCAGCGAGAACAACGCCCTTACCGCCAGCAGCTTCAATATTGTTGAAACGTGTTGCAGAACCACAGGGGAAGGAGCCTGGCTCATCTTCCCAGTCAATCCAAACCCATTTACCAGCAAAATCTACGCCGTTGAACGGGTTGCAACCAAAACGATTATCGGCGGGAGCCATAACGACCTCGCCCATCAATTCATCAGGGTCAGCTGCATCGTAATCGAAGTTTACGCTGTAATCACCGATGAGATCCATTGGTTCGGAAGAACCTACCGTAGCGACAATCTTATCTCCGTGAGCGATAGACCCTACAGAGTTTGCTACGGTCAATGAGCTTGGAGCGTTTCCGGGGTTACCACCAATAGCGTATACGTCGTCGGAGTTTCCAGCTGCAATAACAGAGAGCACACCAGCGCGGGTTAGTGCTTCAACAATTGCATTTTCGGGGTCGTCGATGGGGCCGTAATCAGAACCTAGAGACATGTTGACAACTTGTGCCATGTCGTCAAAGTTACCGTCACCATTTGGGTCAAGAACACGGTCAAGAGCTTGCCCTGTGAGGTTGGTGCTACCTTCACAGCCAAAGACGCGTAGACCAACAAGTTTTGCTTCTGGTGCAGAACCAGGGCCAATTTGCATGTTGTGAACTTCGTCTGCAGTGAGCTTGTTGTAATCGCCTTGGAAGGTTTCACCATCAGCGTTAACACCGTAACCGGCAGCAGTACCTGCTACGTGGGTTCCGTGTCCAGCTGCTTTACAGTCGATAGGGTTGTTATCTGGTTTAGGGATGCTAGTTGCTGGGGATGAAGCATCGTAGTCGTCACCAGCGAAGTCATATCCACCCACAAATTTTTGAGGGTTATACAAACCAGAACGGCTAGAAGGCAAAGATGTTGCGTTCTTTGCTTTTTGGTACGCTTCCTCAGTACCAGGTCCACCAAAATCAGTGTGGGTGTAGTCAATACCGGTATCAATCACAGCGATGGTGACATCTTTACCTGTTTTTCCGGTGTTAACCCATGAAGCCAGTGCTTTAGTGTCTACGTCAGAAACAGAGTTTGCAGGGAATTTCTGGGTAATAGGAGTAATGCGCTCAACGTCTTTACGTTTTGCAAGCTGTCGAATAGCTTCAGCGTCACCAAGAATAGCTGCACCACGAACAGTGTTATGAGTGGTGTAAAGCAATGTTGCGTCAGAGTTCTGAGCGACAGATTGCCCTTGAGATTCAACGGCAGAGGCAATTGACTGCACGCGACCTTTAGCTTCTACCGGTGCTTTATCGCCGTTGAGAACTTCAGCGGGCTGTGTTAGTTCGAATGCGCCTTGGCCTTTGAACTGAACAAAAGCTGCAATTTTTCCTTCAGCTTTTTTCATGGATTCAGACAAAACTTCGTTTGCTGCATCCTTCAAGTTAGTGATAGGCGGTTGGCTATTGGACTCAGTAATAACTGCCTGTGCGCCGGGGAGCATGGATACTGCCATGCTGACTCCGGCAACAGTAGCTATACATGAGCGAGCCACTTTCCTACCGAAAGGGTGGTTTTTCATAGAAAACTCCTGTGAATTCAACATTACGCGAGTGACACGTAACACTCATGTTCCCTAGCATTACGGTGCAGGTCAAGTAAGAAACAGTTAATTGCCTATTAAAACGCCTAGTAATTCCACAATATGGAATTTTGGGTAGAAATGACCTCATGCCAACACCACCCAAAACAAACACCATCAGAAGCAAACTGACTAACACGCCACCACCGAATACACACAGTCGCACCACAAAGCTATAGCCAGCCGAATAAATCACTGTATTCTAGTACATGGTGTGTTTTCTGAGCCGTATCAAAAAGCTAACAACCCTCAAAACACTTTGAGAAACACAACGCCACTACGCTATGGACAGCACACACCGCACTGTTCGTGAAATCCGAACGGTGAAGCACTCAAAGGAGCATGACCCAATATGCCAGCAATAGTTATCGTCGGCGCTCAATGGGGCGACGAAGGTAAAGGTAAAGCAACTGACCTCCTCGGCGGAAGAGTCGACTACGTCGTCAAACCCAATGGAGGAAACAACGCCGGACACACCGTCGTCGTTAACGGTCAGAAATTCGAGCTAAAACTCCTACCCGCCGGTATCCTCTCTGAAAACGCAACCCCCGTCATCGGAAACGGCGTCGTCATCAACCCCGAAGCACTCTTCGAAGAAATTGACGGACTCGAAGCGCGCGGAGCAGACACCTCAAAACTCAGAATCTCCGCAAATGCACACCTCGTTGCCCCCTACCACCAGACCATGGACAAGGTAACCGAACGCTTCCTCGGCAAACGAGCCATCGGCACCACCGGACGAGGAATCGGCCCCACCTATATGGATAAAGTAGGACGCCTCGGCATCCGCGTACAAGACATCCTCGACGAATCCATCCTGCGTCAAAAAGTTGAAGGCGCACTCCGCCAAAAAAATGAACTCCTCGTCAAGGTCTACAACCGCCGACACGTAGAAGTTGAAGAAATCGTTGATTACTTCATGCAATACGCAGACCGGCTCAAGCCCATGATTGTTGAATCCACCCAACTACTCAACAACGCACTCGACGAAGGTAAAACCCTCCTCATGGAAGGTGGACAAGCGACCTTCCTCGACGTAGACCACGGAACATACCCCTTCGTCACCTCCTCAAACCCCACCGCCGGCGGAGCATCAGTCGGTTCAGGAGTCGGGCCCACTCGCATTTCACGAGTTATCGGAATTCAAAAGGCCTACACTACTCGTGTGGGTGCGGGCCCCTTCCCCACCGAGCTCTTTGACGAGATGGGAGACTTCCTCCGAACCACCGGCGGAGAATTCGGTGTTAACACCGGACGGCCTCGCCGTTGCGGCTGGTACGATGCCGTTCTCGCACGCCAAGCTGTGCGCATTAACGGGTTTACCGATTTGTTCATCACCAAATTGGATGTGCTTACCGGTCTCGAAAAAATTCCTGTCTGCGTCGCCTACGACGTCGACGGAGTACGCCACGACGAAATGCCCATGACACAATCTGAATTCCACCACGCAAAACCCATTTTCGAATATTTTGATGGCTGGAATGAAGACATCACCGGAGCAAAAACCCTCGAAGACCTCCCCGAGAACGCCCGCAAATACGTCGAAAAACTTGAAGAAATTTCTGGTTGCCGTATCTCTGCCATCGGTGTTGGACCCGACCGCGATAACACCATCGTCGTCCGAGATCTTATCGACAACGACTAATATTCCGTCCACTATGTCAAAGGGTGGTGTGCTGTTCCCCATTTCTCACGGAACAACACGCCACCCTTTGGCATATTAACAACGACCTTATGAACGACGCGAACCGGAACTCTTCATATCACCAAGTCCCATCACCACTGCACCAGCTAAGACGAGTACCGCCCAAATCCACCAAGCAACGGGGAAACCAGCTACTTGTGCCATCGCACCAACAGCTAAACCGCCTAACCCCGTACCAATATCAAAGTTTGAGTTCCATAGCACAGCCGCACCAGCACCATTTTTAGCCCCAGCATCTGCCAAGGCACGCACCATAGAAACACTCTGTAAGAACCCATAACCAATACCTAAAATAACGGTGGAGACAATAAAAACTGTGGCACGAGAAGAACCTTCTTCCATGCCTGCAGAAATACCGATACCAGCAATACCCACCGAAGAAGCACCCAAAATAGGGGTCATCAAAATACGTGTTCCCCAACGGTCAGTCAAAGAACCACCGTATAAACGGGTTGGAACCCCCACCGCCGTCAAACATAACAACGCCAATGTTGCCAGTGCCGGCGTATATCCCAGTTCAGTTGCAAACGTAAAGAATGCTCCGCCAGCGGCAGTAATTAACGTCAAGGTCAAAAGAGCCGGCCAAATTCTAAGAATCACTGAACCAAGACCATCAACACCTTCTACAGAAGGCTCAGCAGAAGTATGCTCCTCTACCAGACGACCTAACTTCCATGCAAAAGGTGCACCCGCAACCGCGATGAGTCCACTGCTGAGCACAAAACCGTACCCAAGAACCTCAATAAGCCACGGCGCAAGAGGAGTAAAAATAACTTGCGGAATAGCGGCAGCTAAACCATATAAGCCAACAGCAGTCCCTCGACGGTGACTAGGAATCAGGATAGACAACGCTGTTGAGCCGCACACCGTCACAATACCAAAACCAATACCGCGCAAAGCAGAACTTAAAAGAACCACCCATAGGTCTGAGCTAAGAGCCTGTAATGGTGAAGGGAGTCCCATGAATAAAGTGCCTGCACACACTGTGACGGGCCAGCCGATATAGGTCAACATTCTGCGCACAGCAACCAGCTGAGTCAGAACAGTAACACCCATGAGCGTTGCTGTTACTAAGCCCGCCCCAGAAGCACCAGCACCTCCAGCAGTAACCCATGCAGGAGACGCCGGAAGAAGTATTGATAAGCTACTCATCACGGCAGCAAAGGTGGCAAGAATAGGAACCATGCCGGGCATACGAAGAACGTTCTCTTGCATCTTTTCTTTCTATCAGAGGAGTAACTGTCGGCAAAAACACCGACAAACTAGCGTATCACTCCAAAACAATATCTACAGAAGCTTTACGATTGTTGCTATGCCTATTCTCGTCAACACCATCAACCTGCCCGACGGTTCTTCAACTAGTAGCGATTCTTTAGAGAACACGCATTCATTATTACGTGAGCAGCCAGAGTCTGTAGCGTTTATTGGAATGAGAGATCCCAGCGTTGAAGAGATGCGAAGTCTCGTTGAAAAATTTGGGATGAATGAGCTCGCAGTAGAAGACTCGATGGAAGGTCATCAACGAGCCAAAATTGACCGTTATGGCGACAGCTATTTTTTGGTGTTACGACCGGCAGTGTACCGTGACCGTGAAGAAGAGATTCGACTCGGTGAAATTCACTTATTCATGGGGCCAAATTTTCTTGTCAGTATCATCAAAGACTACCTACGAGAAGAGCAGGATATTCGTCAGCTCTTCGCTCAAATTGCAGGGCAAATGGGTGGGCAAGACAGCTCATGGGACATGATGCACCTCATTCTTGACGCCGTAGTTGATGGTTACACCCCTGTTATTGATGGTTTAGAGAATGATGGTGACGAAATTGAAGACAGTCTCTTCTCACGTGAAGATGTAGATTCTTCTAAAATCTCACAACGTATTTATGAACTACTCAACGAGGTTGCAGACTTTAAACGTGCATGTAAACCTATGACAACAATTCTTGACCTGTTAATGGGCAGGCTCAGAATGCTCCGATACCGTGATGATTCTGAAGAACAGTTAGAAATTCTTCGCCGTTTCCGAGATGTGCACGACCACGCCATTCTTGTCAATGAACGTCTTGACGATTTACGCAACTCGTTACAAAACGCTTTAGAGGTCAATAGTACCCTTGTCGCAGAACGACAAAACGATGATATGAAGAGAATCTCAGCGTGGGCGGCAATTCTTGTTGCTCCAACGATTATCGGAGCTATCTACGGCATGAACTTTGATAACATGCCAGAGCTTCATTGGAAGTATGGTTACCCGTTTTCTCTTGCACTAATGTTTGGTATATCCATGTTTTTGTGGGGGTTGTTTAAGCGTAAAGATTGGTTATAAAACGATTCTTTTTATTTGGTAGGTGTTAGATAATGTTGTCTACCTAGACCCTTATATTGACAAGGTTTCGTTATTCTTCATAGTTAATGCCTTCTACACCTAACAACGCAACAAAGGTCCATTGACTCTGGTCATAATATAAAGCAATCACACCAGGTTTTCCTTGAAAAATATCACCTTTCTCATCTTTACATTCACCGCTAATATCACAATATTTAGAAGCACTAACAGAAGGCCTCACTAAGAAACGATAGAAACCATCCTCACCCAAAACAAAATCATTATCTTCAAAATCAACTTTCATTTCATATTGGGATAACCACTGATTATTCTCATATATATTTGAAATATTCTTATAAAACTCTTGCTCTCTGTCGCTATCCGGCGCAGTAATACGAGAAATATCATCCACATCCCCCGTACTCGAAGCATAATTACGCAAATCAACCCAATACCGGATAAAAGCCTCAGCACCTTCTAAAGTCTCTTCACGAGCAGCCTCAGGAAAAACAGGCTTCGGCACATTAAACGCACGATGCTTCACAGAAGCCGCAACATACTCACCAGCATCAACTTTCTTTTGTTCCTCTACCGTCAGACCAGACTCATTAGTATCAGTCAGCGACGAAGAACTAACAGCAGTAGAAGATGCCGATGGTGGTGAAGGAAGAATTGTCGAACACCCGCACGCTAAAGAACTAATACAGAGCACAACACCAGACCGAACCAGCCAGCTTTTAAACGACAATCAGAACACCCACTCCACCAGCAAAATAATGGCTCAAACTCAACAAAACTTAATTTTTATTTAATCTACAACGATATGAACATAAAAAGAACCGCTCTGTACACATCAGAAAAATCTGGTTTCATAGAATGGTGTTAAACCGTTAGTGATTACATCACGTCATCTCTAAAATACTGGTCCCGTATTACTGGCTGTCGGAAGAATAATGATGAAATTTCTACTCGTTCCCGGATATATGAACTGCATACCGGGGCACTGGAGCCGGTGGCTCTCAGAAACGTACCAAGACTTCATCACAGTAGAACAAGACGACTGGGCGCACCCTATCCGAGAACAGTGGTTACAACGACTTCACCACACCATCACTCATATCGCAGAGCCGTTATTCCTCGTTGGTCATAGCTGTGGTGGTGCACTTATCGCCCAATGGGCAGAAGAATACGGGCAAGAAACCCATAGTGCCCCTGTCCTTGGCGGTATCCTTGTCGCTCCTGCCGATGTAGAATCTGCAACCCTATACCCCGACATTAAAGCCCAATCACCATTACCTAGCGGGAAACTCCCCTTACCTCTCCATATCATTGCTTCAACCAATGACCCCAACACCACCATCGAACGCTCCAAAGAGTTTGCCCAACGTTGGGGAACAACTTTAGAGTTCGTCAAAGATGGAGGCCATTTAGATACGCCTGACGGGTTTGGGCAGTGGCCGTATCTTGCACATTTGATTGAAGAACGCTCTGGGCAAAAGTTACGCCCGCACAACTAATAGCTATGATGCGGGCGTAACTGGTCAGTGTGAGTTAGAGAGTTGGAAGAGTATAGAACCCTTCAATAGCTCGTGTCATATATGCCATATCATCTATATGGCACATTTCTCGAGCAGAATGCATAGAGAGCAAGCCAATTCCCACGTCGATGGTTCGGATACCTAGACGGGTTGCCGTAATAGGCCCGATAGTGCTTCCACAAGGAACATTATTATTCGAAACAAATTCCTGATAAGGCACTTCTGCGTGACGGCAAGCTAACGCGAAAATACCGGCACCGATGGAGTCTGTTGCATACCGTTGGTTAGCATTGATTTTGAGAAGTGGCCCGTGCCCTGGTTGAGGTCGCACCTGAGTGTCGTGATGTCCGCTATAGTTCGGGTGGACGAGATGCCCAGCGTCAGAAGATAGACACACTGAGTTTGCGATAGAGCGCAGATATTCTTCCTGAGTTTCTTCACGTGTCTGTGAAATACGTTTAATGACGTCCTCTAAGAAGGGGCCCGCAGCACCAGAACGTGTTTCTGAACCGATTTCTTCATGGTCAAACGCTGCCAGCATGACGGTATGTTCAGCTGTTTCGTCGTACCCAGCGGTTACGTAACGTTCGAGTGCGCATAATCCTGCATGCACAGAAGATAGGTTATCTAAACGTCCAGATGCAAGGAGTTCTTTGTTGGCACCAAAGGTTTCAGGGTGTTGGTAGTCAGCAAAAAGTAAATCGTAGCCAAGGATATCTTCTGTAGCGATGTCTTCCTCTGTGCCGTGTTCTACGAGGTAGCCGAGGACATCATTCTCGGTTTTGTCGGTTCCCCATACGGGGTAAAGGTTCTGTTGTTTGTTGAGTTGCAGTCCTTGGTTAACGTCTCTATCAAGGTGTATGGCTAGCTGTGGAATACGTGCCATCGCACCGGTTGAGACGAGAACATTTCGGATGGAGGAACCGTCTTTGACGGTTAGACGTCCAGCTAGACGGAGTTCCCTATCAAGCCAAGAGTTCAGAAGTGCACCACCGTAGACTTCAACGCCGACTTGGTTCCAACCTAGTGTTGACACCGAAGACTGCGGCTTAACTTTGAAGCTAGGTGAGTCTGTGTGAGCGCCTAGAATACGGTATTGGCTACGTTGTGTCTTTTGTCCGCCAGCCCAAGCAATGATGGCGCCATCTCTGATGACGAAGAATCGCCCTGTTGCAGTGTTTTCTGGCCAGGTTTCTTGCTCTGAGAGTTCGCAGAAACCAGCTTTTTTAAGGCGTGAGGCAACTTGTTCAACGGCATGGAAGCTAGTTGGTGAAGCAGCAACAAAACGGGCAAGATCATCTATATTTGTACGAGCATCAACAGTCATGGTTCTATCCTATAACTACTAATACTTCAGAGAGGATCTTGCCCGTTGTTCTCAGAGGAAGATCTATCGTGGGATAGATTTTCCGTGAGTCATAGCAACGCTGAATGTTTGTGTATTGTGGATACCCATTTTGCGTGCTGAGAGTATCACAATGAGCACGATAATGAGTTGTATGATCAAGGTTCCGAGGAAGTCTCCTGCGGTGGAGCCTTGTTGAGCGAAGGGGTCAGCTATTCCTAGGCTTCCCATGAACATAACCCAAAGGTTGTTGACGACGTGTAGCGCGATGCCTGCTTCAAGACCACCAGTTTTCCATGTCATGAATCCGGCAGCTAGGCCCATGGTGAGCACGGACATTTGCGCCCAAAAATCGTATGCGTGACCGAACATGAAGAGCACGGCGGGGAGCGTAATCACGATGATGGGGTTGCGTATCCAGCGTCCGAGGGTTTGCATGAGGTAGCCACGGAAGACAAGTTCTTCTGCGTAGCATTGGATGGGGGTAATCGTAAAGATGAGGAGAAGGAGCCATACAAAGTTTTTACCAGGAGATTCAACGTCTGGGGCTTGGACGCTTTCGCCTAATGCGTTGATAAGCATGGGCAGTACGATGTATCCGATGATGGCGATAGCAAAACAGAAGCCCATCCAGCTCCAACGGATTTTTCCGTAGACGGAATGTACTAGCCCCCAAGGTTTTGGTCCGGTTACGAGCCGTGCTAAGAACATGGAGGGATAAAGAAGCGCGATAGAGCCGAAGACTAACGCAAAGATGAGGGGGTCTTTGAGTGTAAGGCTTTGTAGGCTTTGCAGGTTAAGGGTGATGTTTTGCGGTCCGAGGATAGAAGCAAAGGCTATGCCGAGGGCTATGGAGAATCCGAGGTAGAAGAGTCCGCCGAGTAGGCCTTCTGCAAGGGGGGACCACCAGCGGGTACGGGGGTCGGCGTGAGAGAGACGGTGGTATGCGAGGGTACGTTCTTCTACCGGTATGTGGTAGATAAAAGGTTGTCCGACAGCGGGCTGGGGTGTTTGCTGTGGTGCTGGTTTGTGTGAGTTTTCCTGCTGGTTTTTTTGTTGCCAGGGTATGTGGATATTCTCTGGATGAGGTTGTTGTTCTACTGCCATGTTTCTAGCCTAATTTTCCTTGTGTGTTTTTTCATCAGCCTTAGGGAGTATAAAGCGTTTTATTGGCGTGTTGTGTGCCCTATTGTGAGGTTGTTATTCTTCTGTTTTTAGGTTTTTATTGTATGTGAGTTGGGTATATAGCTGATTTGGAATGTTAAGGTTGTGTGGAGAGTGTAGCCTTTTCTTTCACGACGACGCCATATTTTTTGAAGATATTTGAGGCACAAAAAATGGTGCGTTCACTGTCATGAATGCACCACTTTAATTTAATGTTATGGACTGTTATACAAGTGGCTTATTGGTAGTTTTTAGAGAACTGTATATCCAAAGCAGTACGGCGCTAAAGAGTGCCGTAATGGGAATTGCCGAGAGGATAAGCCCTAGCGGTGCAATATCTTCCAGACGGTCAAGGGAACCGTGTACAGCGATACCAATCCACATCGGTGAAATATAGAGTCCAACAACACCTACCCAGGAGAACACTAACGCGCTCATTCGAATGGCTGAGGACATCTGATCAATAAATAGGGGGAATGCATCCACCCATAGAGCAATTGCTAGTAGCGGTAACCAGGTGTTGTGGTGAGACCAGCTAATGGGAGAGATAGAGACCATTAAGAAGGCGTTGAGTGCTATCTGTGAGATGAGCAGTTGACGTTGTTCTAGACGGTAGATAAGCCATGCTGTACCTGCCATGAGCAATGCAATAAGCCCGTAGTGTAGAACTTTGAGTAGTATCCCCGAACTTAGCCCAAAGTGCATGAGCCAGCCCTGAATGGAGATGTTATCGAGGTAGTTCGTGTTTCCGACACGGGAGGGGTCAGAAACCGCTGAGGTCCAGAATTCGATAGCTTCTTGGGGTAGGAAGATGAAACCAATAATGATAGTTGTTAGGAAGCTTGCGCCTAAGGTCATAATGCCTTTGAAATCTTTGCGCATCAGTAGGATAAGCCCAAAAGCCAGAGGGGTAAGTTTGATACCACCGGCTATGCCGATAAATAGTCCGCGAGGGATACGTGTAGCTGGGCGGATAAAGTCCCAAAGAACGAGAAGCATAATGAGCGGGTTAATCTGAACGAGCCCTAGCCCACGACGCCAAGGGCCTGAAAGCAAGATGATGGCAGCAAGCAAAGCGATGGTGCCGTATCGGCCGAGGCGGTGTTGAAGAGGTAAGGTACGCCCTCGTTTTTGCACATAGTTGTAGATAAGGGTTGCAACCCACCATGCAACAGCGTAGGCGAGTATCATCATCAGGAAAATGCCTACTTTTTGGGGTAAGAACGCAAAGGGTAGGAACAAAAGTGCCGCAAAGGGAGGGTAGGTGAAAGGCAACGCAAAATCTGGTCCAAGACGCAATAGGTCAATGACGTAGAGTTCTTTATCGAAGCCTTCATTATGAAAAATGGTCATGGCACCAGAACGGTACACCGAAAAGTCTAGCCCGCCGATAGTCAGCGAATATATGAGGTTACCGATACAGACGACAGCTAACGCTGCGTATGCGCATAACTGTAGCCTGTGTGTATTAGATGAAGTTTCTCGGGCTGATATTTTCATGGTGTTCTTGGTTCCTAAAGGTAACGATATAAAGAGTACATACTACCGTTATTTAGTAGTTTCTGAGGAGTTATTTTTTGTTGAAGTTGCTACTAAACGGGTGCTTCCATGACGGTGTGGGGTCTTTTGTGCTGGTGGTTTAGGTGGCTTATTTTCTTTAGGTGGTAGCGCTGCGATAATAAGGCCGACTTCTATCACTAGTAGCAGTAGCGCAGCATAGTATAGGTAGGGTGAGGGGTATAAGCTGGTGAAACTTGTAGCGAATCCTACGACTGTTGCCACGAGAGTTAAGAGCGCTAAGCCGAGTATGGTGAAGTGCCCAATTTTATATTTATCGGCAGCTTGAGGATTGCGAATGACAAGATAGCTTTGTAGCAGGATAAAGATAATGGGGAAGAATACTTGACCTGTAATTCCCATAGAGTCATTGGTGTACGAGAACATTCCCATTGCTTGGGTGATGAGTGTGGCAACAAGAAGTAAGGATACTGGCAAAGATTTCACGCAGGCTAGTCTACATCTTTTACTCGAGGTTGCGCTCTGATTTTTTTAGGAGCCTTATAATCGCAAGTAGAGTCACCACTTTTGGGTATAAAGGATGAGACGTTGACACATCACGGTAATCAGCCAGCACGAACTTTTCTCACGGGGGCTCGCCCGATTCCTCAAGAATTTGTTGCTCAGGCGTCAGGTCGAGCGACGTGGCATCGTAAAATTGGTCGGCCAGTAACATTCTGGTTGTTAGTTTTGCCGTTCGTGCTTCTTGCAAAACCTTGGGTTCCATCCTTTTCGTGGCTTGTTGTTCACATTGTGACGTTGGGGCTTATTACAACGTCGATTATGGTGTGGAGTCAGCATTTTACGGAGGCGTTGCTGAAGAATCGTTTGCCTGAGTCAGCTCGACTATGGCAGGTGCGTCGTATTTACGCGCTGACCGTGGCAGTTTTTGTCATTATTGCGGGGATGCTGAACAGTGTCTTTGCACTGACTTTTATAGGTTCTTTAGCGGTCGGTGTTGTGCTTGCTTGCCATGGTTTTTCTTTACTATGGCAGCTGAAGAAGGCTCTGCCCGCACGCTTTAGGTCTACTGTTTATTTTTATATTGTGGCGGCGTGGACCCTTCCTTTTGGTGCTTTATGCGGCGCCTTATTGACCTATCCTCCGGTTCTTCGTCATGGGTACGCTCAGTTACTTCTTGCTCATGAGGCGATTAATATTCTTGGTTTTGTGGGTATTACCGTTGTTGGTACGTTGATGACGTTATGGCCGACGATGTTGCGCACCAGAATGCACCCGCAGGCGGTGCGTTGGTCGCTGGTCGCTTTAGCGATGATGAGCTTGTCGGTGCTCATCATTTTGTTGGGTGCATTCATCGGTGTGCACTATGTTTCGGGGGCTGGGTTTGTTCTTTATGCTGTGGCTATTGGGTTGGTTCTGGTGTTGATGGTTCAAACTTGCACTGTCAAAAAGCCGGTTGATTATTCTACTGGTTCGGTGTTGTGCGCGGTGTTCTGGTTGTTGGTTGCGGTTGTTATGGCGTCATTTTTGGTGTTGAATGCTTCGTCTTTTGCTGATGTCAAGATGCGCATTTTGACGCCCATATTTGTTGCAGGGTTTTTATTGCAGGTTCTGCTTGGTTCGATGACGTATCTTTTTCCGGTGCAGATTGGTGGCGGTCCTTCTGTGGTGCGTTCTGCCAATGCTGTTTTTAATCGTTATGCGTGGGTGCGCATTAGCGTTATTAATCTGGCGTTATTGGTCTCTGTTGGTTTTGAGTATGTTGGGCGTCCTCTTCCTCCATTGACGGCGATTTTAGGGGTGTTAGGGTTTTGCGCTTTTATTCCGTTAATGGTTCTTTCGGTGAGGGCGTCGGTTAGGGGGCGTGCTCGGCTTCTTGAGGCTCAGTCTCGCGGTGAGAAAGTGCAGTTTAGCGTGGAGCAGACGACTCAGCAGATTCCGGCTATTGGTCGAGAAGTGTCTGTGGGTGTTGCACTGGTGGTGTTTGCGCTTGTTGTCGATGGGTTATTCTTTTTATAGGCGTCTAGTTCTGATTCGTGGTGGTTTTGTTTCCGGCGTGGTTCTTCCTCGTCGTACGTTGGAGAAACGCTCACGATAATTTGGGTTAGCGTATCTAAAGAGATTTACCTTGAATTTTAGGTTAGTCTAGTATCCGATGACTGCAGATAAAACTTCACGTTCTTCTTTTATGGTCCGCATCTTCTCCGGTGTGCTCGCCCATTGGCAGGTTATTGCTTCAGCGGGCTTATTAGCCGGCGGTGTGGCTGGTCTTGCCGCAACATATACAGATTATTGTGGTGAGACTGATTTGACGTATGCTCCTGCGGTGATTCGTGAAGATCTTAAGCGTGCTTCTGAAGAATCTGGTATTCGTACGGGTTTTCTTGCGGCTCAGTTGGAGACAGAGTCTCATTGGCGAGTAGAAGTTTCTTCTCA
Organism: Rothia sp. CCM 9419; assembly: GCF_048512815.1. Lineage (NCBI taxonomy): Bacteria > Bacillati > Actinomycetota > Actinomycetes > Micrococcales > Micrococcaceae > Rothia > Rothia sp. CCM 9419. Next base: position 84,190 of record NZ_JBLXXY010000005.1, read on the forward strand.
TGCCGGCGCTCAGGGGTTAGCGCAGTTTACGCCTGACACTTGGGATATTTGGGGTCAGGGCGATATATCTAATCCTCATGATTCAGTGCGCGCTCAAGGTAAGTATCTTGCGTATTTGAAAGATCGTCTTGCTCCTTTGGCTAAGACACCTCAAGAGCTTCAAGATCTTGTTTTTGCTGGATATAACGCAGGCCCAGGAGCTGTCGAAGAATATCATGGAATCCCGCCATATGGTGAGACTCAAAATTATGTGAAGAGTATTAATAAACTTGCTTCATCAAAGTACAAGGTTACCTGTGACCCGGATCCACATTATTCTGTTGAGAAGCTTAAATATCGTTAGATACTTTTCACCCCCTCCAGTATCTTCTTAACCGTTAGTGTGCGTAACGTATAGTTTGAGCCCGCACAAGAGGGTATTGAATGAGCTCTGTGCCATCGGTATCGCAGGAAGACATCTCTATAGCATTGATACAGCTATTGTCGTATGTTTTGTAATAGTAGATACCATGAGAAGTGTTACAACACGACGAATACACCGTATATTCGCATTCTCCTTGCTCATTAAAACAAGAACCTTTAACCATCCCGACGTTATCGAGAATGTGGAAGAACTGGCTTACAGCCACTGTTTCTTGCTGGTTTTCTGCTGTTTCTTGCAATATTTTTAGATGATTCAACGTGCTAGAGCGCAAGAAAACAGCTTTGACGAGCCGTGATGCTGGTGAGCTGTCGCCAGGTAGTCCAAAACCGCCGAAGCCAACACCCACAGGGTTCAAGGGTTGTTCTGGTGCAACGTTATTGGAAGGCCATTCCGGCGTGAGATTAATATAGTTTTTGATGTTCTCAAGATGGTAAGGAAATGGCGGGTTATTAGTCAGGACGCCGAAGGGATTATCGTAAAATTTTAGCCCTTCAGTGGTGGATTCTATAACTATTGATTGTTGTGAGTCGCTGACCATCCAGTGCAAGGGTGCTAACGGCATATTTTGCGCAAAAGCAATATGGGTGAGGTTCAGGTTTGGCAGCACAACTTTTAGCTCATCTACGCTTGCGTATCTGCTAAGAACCCAAGGAATTAGCTCGTAAGGTGAAACATTAGTTTTCTCGTGGTGAGGCTCAAAATAATGTGCATTATCCGGAAAATTTAGTCCAGCAATGCTGAGACCTTTTTCGTTGCTTGCTTCAGCGTATAGAGGGTAGTTGTTCACAACGGTGGCCATACCAATCATGCAGTAATGCGATGAGGAGGAAGAACCGTCGGTGAAGTTGAAAGTGTAGTTTCGTGGAGTTATGACGACTTCTTCGCCAAATCCGCAATTTAGGTCTAGGTTCCTCCCGTAATAGGTCTCTCCATTGACGGAAAAGGTGAGGGCCGTACACATGGCTATTGTCTCCTGAAGATTTTAAGACGTTATGTGAGAGATGTTAGTGGTGCATATGTTTATGACGAGAAATCGCTCATGAGGTGTGCGTAATCGGTAAAGAGTCCGGTTACTCCCCAGTTCACTAATTCGTTAGCGCGAGCGCGGGAGTTTACGGTCCATACGTTGATATCGTATCCTGCGTCTCTCATCTGTTGGGTGAGTTTTTCTGTCATGACGCTATCTTCTGGGTGGATGGCGTCTACCTCTAGCATTTGGACTACCGATAGCCAGTCTGGTTGTAGCATTTGTTCGGTAAAGAGCGCCGCTGTTTTATGTCGGGGGGAACGACGCGAGAATTCATTGAGAAGCACGTGGTTGAAAGAGCTGACGAGGACTTCTCGTTCGGGGTTGAGTCGTTCAAGTTCTGCGATGACGGCGTCAAGTAGCTGGTAGCTTCTTTCTGCGCCTTGTTCATTGGATTTAATTTCGATGTTGGCGTTAAGGCCTTCGGCGTTCATGAGATCAATGAGTTCGGCGAGGGTGGGTATTTTTTCTCCACGGTTTTTCTCGTTGAACCATGAGCCTGCGTCAATGTTTTTGAGGTCTTCTTGGGTGATGTCGTAGAGGGTTTTGGCGCTGTTGGTGGTGCGTGCTAGTGAGGTGTCGTGCATGAGTACGGGTGTTCCGTCGGCGAGGATGTCGACGTCTGTTTCGAACCATGTCACGTTGTGTTCACAGCATGCTTTGATAGCGCTGAGGGTGTTTTCGGGTGCAATTCCAGAGAGTCCACGGTGGGCAAAAATACGAGCCATAGTGACAGAGTACATAGTTTTTGCCGGAAAAGAGAAGTTTTTATGAGCATCTATTTTTAGTGTTTAACGTTTTATGCCCTCCTTCGTGGCGTGAAGGAGGGCATTGCTCGTCTTTGCATGCGTGTGTGGTGTTATATAAACGTCTTAGGTCGCGTTGTTTCACCGGTTGTGTTGTCAACTTGAGCAGAGGTGAAATATTCGCTCTGAATGTTGTTCCCTAGGACGTGAGCTTGACGCTTCTTAGACCATCCGCGCAGATGGGCTGCAAAGGTTGATGATTCATTGAAACGGCTTAGGGTTGCCGTTAGGGATATACAAAGAATCCAACTATCTTAAGGTAGTTGAATCTGAGATATTATCCTACGGTCTTTTTGTACGTAGTTTAGGTGACAGTGTGGGGTTCTCTTGTTCTGAGGTGCAGATTCTTTGGGGAAGGTTTTTAAAAAAATAGTGCGCTCCACCGCAGCATGACCTTATCTTTGGTATTGCTGAGGTAGAGCGCACTATCGAGGTTTATCGGTTGAGCACTTCTGCTAAGCGTCGTACCCCTTCTTCTAGTACTGCAGGTTCTACTGAGGAGAATGCGATACGTAGTTGGTTTGCTCCAGGGTTTTTTCCGTCTACGGTTTCGTAGAAGGCGGCTCCGGGGACAAAGACAACGCCGTTATCTATTGCGGGGGCTAGCGCGTCTGTTGTATCTTTCCATGGGCTGTTCTCAGGCAATGTAAGCCAAGTGAAGAACCCTCCGCTTGGGGTGCTCCAGCGGGTTCCTTCAGGCATATATTTTTCGCAGGCGTTCAGGACTGCTTCGCATCGTTGTTGGTAAAGTGATGCGGTTTTTCGAGTGTGTTCTTCCCAGAGTCCGTCGCTCATGAAGCTCAAGACGAGACGTTGTGAGAGCACGGAGGGGCAGATAGTGACTGCTTCTGCTGCAATCTGTAAGAATTTACGGATGCGTTCTGGGGCGACCATCCAGCCGACGCGCACACCGGGAGAGAAGACTTTAGAGAAGCTTCCAAGATAGAGCACGTTCTCTGGGTCATATGAGTAGAGGCAAGGACGTCGTGTTCCATCAAAGGAAAGCTGCCCATAGGGGTTGTCTTCGACGATGAGGATGTCGAGTTCTCTACATACACGGGTGAGTTCTTGACGTCGTTCTTCGGAGAGGGAGACTCCTGTGGGGTTTTGAAAGTTAGGGATGGTGTAGAGGAATTTGATGTCTTTTCCCTCGGCGCGGATGGTTTGCACCATTTCTTTCACGTTGTGGGGGTCAAGCCCGTTTTCGTCTACATCAATTTGGCGAACGTCGGCTTGGTATCCTTCAAAGACGCCGAGTGCTCCGGTATAGGTGGGTCCTTCTGCAAGGATGACGTCTTGTGGGTTGACGAAGAGTTTTGTTACAAGGTCTAACCCCATTTGGGAGCCTGCGGTGATTTGGATGTCTGAGACTTTTGGGCTTGCCCCTTCTGTTTTCATGAGGGTGCAGATGAGATCAGCGAGGGGTTCTAATCCAGCACCGGAACCGTATTGTAGGACTTCTAAACCTTCTTCGATGATGATGCGAGAGGCTCTTTCACCGAGTTCTTCTAGGGGTAGGAGGTTCAGGTCGGGGTTTCCTCCGGCGAGGGAGATCATGCCGGGGCGCATTGCAACTTCGAAGACGTCGCGCACTGCTGATGGTCGGAATCCTCCGGCACGTTCGGCAAAGTGTTGCATGAGTCGTGCTTCTTCGGTGTTTGCGCCGTCGAGTAGTTCGTGAATTTTTACCATGGGGGTGGGGTTTCCTATTCTTTGTCGCCGTAGCTGATGGGGGCTTCGCCGTAGGCTGGTTTTCCGGTTCCGGCGTTGGCGCCTAGTGCGTGGAGGCTAATAAATTCGTAGACGACGTGGGCTGCTGCTATTCCGGTGAGTTCGGCGTGGTCATAGGCGGGGGATACTTCGACAAGTTCTGAGCCGACGATGTTCAGTCCGCGTAGTCCACGCAGTATTTCGAGTAATTCTCGGCTGGTGATGCCTCCGGCTTCGGGTGTTCCGGTGCCGGGTGCATGTGCGGGGTCTAGTACGTCGATGTCGATGGAGATGTAAAGTGGTCGGTTTCCGATGCGTTTTCTGAGGAGTTCAACGACTTTTTGCACTCCGAGGTAGTAGACGTCTGCGGAGGAGACGATACCGAATCCGAAGCGTCGGTCGTCGTCGAGGTCTTCTGTTCCGTAGAGTGGTCCGCGGGTTCCGACGTGGCAGAGGGCGTCAGTGTCGAGCAGTTCTTCTTCGAAGGCTCGACGGAAGGGCGTTCCGTGGGTGTATTCTGCTCCGAAGTAGGTGTCCCAGGTGTCGAGGTGGGCGTCAAAGTGTAGTAGCGCGATTTTTCCGTGTTGGTGGTGCATGTTACGTAAGTTTGCGAGCGCTATGGTGTGGTCTCCGCCGATGGTGATGAGTTTTGCCCCGTTTTTGGTGAGTTCTTGTGCTCCGGCTTCCATTTGTGCCAGTGCTTCTTCGATGTTGAAGGGGTTTCCGATGATGTCGCCGGCGTCGGCTACTTGTGCTTCTTTAAACGGTGAGATGTTGGCGGCTGGGTTGAAGGGGCGTAGGAGTCGGGAGCATTCGCGGACGTGGTTTGAGCCGAATCGTGCGCCGGGGCGGTAGGAGACGCCTGAGTCCCAGGGCATTCCGGCGATGACGATGTCTGCTTCTGGGACTTCATCGAGGCGTGGTAGGCGGGCGAAGGTGCCGAGTCCTGCCCAGCGTGGTACTTGTGCGGCGTTGATGGGCCCGATGCGTTCTACTCCGTCTGCGCCTGTTGCGATGACGCGTTCTGCTTGTGCAGAGAAGGAGGGTTGTGCGGGGGTGTTGGTTTGGTGGGTCATGTTTTCTCCTGGCGGTGTCTGTGGTGTTGTGTGGTGTGGTTCTGTCTTTCCCACTATGCAATAAATTGATGGAGTTGTGAACTACCCCATAGGTTTTTATTCATTGGTGAATATTTATTAGTGAGCTGGATAACTTTTCATAAGGCTAAATACCTCATAAACAATCAGCGTACTTATACACTTGCTTCAATACACTGTATCGATATTCCACGAAAACTATCTACTTCAAAGACCCAACCACCGTCACCAAGGAGCTGTTTGTGACCACAACAACCCCGCGCCACAACGCAGGCTACGCCATTCTAGCCACTCTCAAAAATTACGGTATTGACACCGTCTTTGGCATCCCCGGAACGCACAACCTTGAGTTCTACCGACACTTAGAAGAACTCAACATCACCCCTATTACCACCCGACACGAACAAGGTGCAGCCTACGGCGCTGACGGCTGGTCACAAATCAAAGGATTACCAGGGGTTGTCATTACCACCTCCGGGCCAGGATTACTCAACTCTCTTTCTGGCGCAGCTACCGCCTACGCAGAATCACGCCCTATGATTATCCTCTCCCCCGGCAGACCTGTCGGCCAAGAATACCGTGATATTGGGGCATTACACGAAACAAAAAATCCCACCGGAGCAGTAGACTCCATCGTGCAATTTAGCCGTCGAGTCAGCTCTGCCGAAGAAGCTGTGGACATTATCCATAACGCATTTCGTTCTTTTGCACATGAACGCCCCCGCCCCATTCACATTGAGGTTCCCCTCAATATCCTCGAACAAGACGTTGACCTCCCTGACGCACTACTCCAAGCGCGCCCACTGGGAAGCCCACAACCAGCACCCGTAGAAGATATTGAGAAAGCTGCCGATATTCTTGCGAACTCTTCACGCCCACTCATCGTAGCCGGTGGCGGATCCCTACCAGCAGCAACATCAATATTGGCGCTAGCTGAAGCTCTTGAAGCACCAGTTATCACATCAGTCAACGGCAAAGGCGCGATTCCAGAAAAACACCGCCTATCCTTAGGCGCAGACCTCCGTCTATCAGCGGCACACGCTTTCTGCCGTGAATCCGATGCCATGCTCATCATTGGCTCTAAAATTGGTGAAGCAGAATTATGGGATGGAGATATCCACCCACAAGGGCCTGTGATTCGCGTTGATATTGAGCGTTCTCAAATGCTGTGCAATATCGCACCTGATATTGAATTACCAGGTAATTCTGCAGCAGTAGTTCCCCAATTATTAGAAGCTCTCAAAGAGCGTGGAGTAACCCAAGGCACCCGAGAACAACGAGATTTACAAGAAGTTTTTGACGCTCTTGATAATGAGGGGCGTGCTATCGCACCAGAGCTTGCAGAACTCAACGAACGCATTATGGAAGTTCTTCCTGAAGACACCATTATTGCCGGCGATTCTTCTCAGGTCACTTATATGGGCACCACAACGTTCTACCGTGCACCACAACCTCATTCTTTGCTCTATATGGCAACGTACGCCACGTTAGGTTACGGCTTACCTGCAGCAATTGGAGCTAAAGTTGCAGCCCCTGAACGTCCTGTCGTCTGCTTACTCGGTGACGGCGCGCTCATGTTTGCAATACAGGAACTCATGACGGCAGTCGAGCAGCACCTCGATATTGCAATTATCTGCGTGGACAATGGCGGGTATGGAGAAATTCGTCAGAATGAGCGTGATCGTGGCATTTCAGATGTTGCGGTTAACTTGGTTCAGCCAGATTGGGTTAAGTTAGCTGAAGCATTTGGTGCCACCGCGTTTTCTGCAACTGTTGATTCTTTGGCAGACACAGTGACGGAAGCTCTCAAGACATCTGGTCCCTCATTAGTTCACTTGAAGATTAGTGAGACGTTGCGCTAATTTTTGGGTACGCGCAAGGCGCTGGATACAGGAGGGAAATCCCCGCGAGGGTTTCCCTCCTGTTGTTTTTTACGGGAATGGTTTTTATGGGTGATGAGCGCACCATTTTGAGCGGTGAGTCATTTTTGAGGGAACACAGAAACACACCTGGTTGAATCGTTATACAGATTAGTGCATACTTTATATACATTGCACGTTACTCAGACCACATTTAGTGTCTGCGACCTATGGAAATGAACTTCTTATGAACATCCTCATTATCGTCCTCTATCTCATAGCACTCGTAGCGTTCGGCTACCTCGGCAAAAAACGAGCACATAATGCAGAAGACTTCCGTGTAGCAGGACGCAGACTCGGCCCTGTTCTCTACACCGGCACCATGAGCGCACTCCTTCTCGGTGGAGCATCCACCGTTGGCGGTGTAGGACTCGGCTATACCTACGGAATCTCAGGAATGTGGCTAGTGACAGCTATCGGCGTCGGAATGCTACTGTTGAGCCTTATCTTCGCACCTGTCATCACCCGCGTTAAGCTATATACCGTCTCACAGGTACTCACCTTGCGGTATGGCGTGCGCACCACCCAAATATCATCTATCGTGATGCTCGCGTACACCGTCATGCTCACGGTCACTTCTACCGCCGCATACGCATCCATCTTCCGCGTGCTCTTTGATGTAGACCGCACATGGGCCATCCTTCTTGGTGCAATGATCGTCATCGGGTATTCCATGCTTGGTGGCATGTGGTCCATTACCCTCACCGACATGATGCAATTTATCCTCATGACCGTCGGTGTATTTTTCCTCCTCCTCCCTTTCTCTTTACATCATGCAGGAGGCTGGGACGGCCTACACCAGCGCCTTGATGCAGAGTTCTTTGCCGTTGGCAGTATCGGCACCGAATCTATCATCACCTATTTCGTCATTTACACATTCGGACTTCTCGTTGGACAAGACATCTGGCAACGCGTCTTTACTGCTCGCTCCCCAGAAGTATCCCGTTGGGGCGGTACCGCAGCAAGTATTTACGTCATTATCTATTCTGTAGCTGGCGCAATCATTGGTATGTGTGCACGCGTCATTGAACCTCATATTGAACACCGTGACGACGTCTTTGCCACCCTCGCCCAAAACTACCTACCAATTGGTATCGGTGGCGTTGTTCTAGCTGCTGGTGTAGCTGCCATGATGTCCACAGCTTCTGGTTCACTCATCGCCTCAGCAACTGTTGCCCGCGTAGATGTTGTACCGTTCCTGCTAGGAAAAGATTCTTTGCAGAACTCCGATGAATCATCTGATAGCGCTCTTGTCGCAGACCGCTGGTATGTTCTTGGATTTGGTGTAATCACCACTGTTATCGCACTCTTCCTCACCGACGCTATTACAGGGTTGACGATTGCCTATGACATTCTTGTCGGCGGTCTTTTGGTTGCGATTCTTGGTGGGTTGCTTTGGAAGCGTGGAACCGGAACGGCAGCAGCATTATCCATGGCAGTCGGCTCTATCGGCGTTATTCTTGGCATGGTGATATACGGTGTGATGGCTAATGAACCGATTTATATCGGTCTGGTTGCTTCTTTCATCGTTTATATCGTTGCTTCACTTCTCACAAAGCCCACTGATCCTCAAGTGGCGCAGAGATGGCAAGAGCGTATCCGTCAAGGTGCGTAGCTATCACTAGAGCATCTCTATGGTGGGTGTGTTCAATACGTTGAACGTATTGAACACACCCACCATTGTTATATCGTGCACGTATCTACACAATGTTCAGGTTTTACCCCTTAGAATAGGGCAATTTTCGGTGGGGCAGGGAAAATATGATTTAGTTCCTCAATATCAGATTGGTTTAGTGCCACTTGGGTTGATTGGACATTCATGTGTATTTGTTCTGGTGTCGTTGCTCCAGCAATCACAGAGCTGACGGTATCTTGAGCTAGAAGCCAGCTTAGAGCAATTTGTGCTTCTGGCAGTTCTCGTTCACGGGCGAAAGTGAAGAACTGTTCAAGTTGTTCCCACGGCGCTTGTCGTAGATATTCTTTCCGTGAGTGAGAAAGACGTGAGCCTTCTGGCGCTTGCTGATGTTGACGGTATTTTCCTGTGAGTAGACCGTTTGCAAGTGGGAAGTATGGCAGTACCCCAAGTTGTAGTTCTCGCGCTGCAGGGATAACTTCCAGTTCTGCTCGGCGGTCAATGAGGTTGTAATGATTTTCTGCTGCGATGAAGCGTTCACATCCTAGTTCTCGAGCAACATATTCGGCTTGAGCTATTTGCCAACCAGCCTGATTAGAGTGAGCAATGTAGCGTACTTTTCCTTGTGCGATAAGGGTGTCTAATGCACGAAGTGTCTCGTCAATTGGGGTGATGCCATCGGGGGTGTGGTAGATGTACACGTCAAGGTGGTCTACGCCGAGTCGTGTCAAGGAATGTTCTACTGCTCGCATAATATACGCGCGAGAACCGCGGGCTCCGTAATCTGCACCAGCAGCGCCATTCATATTCATCCCAAATTTAGAGACGATTACCATGTTTTCTCGTTCTTGAGTCCCAAGGTATTTGAGTGCTTGCCCGAAGCGTGTTTCAGCTGCCCCCGGAGTTTTTCCATAAATATCAGCAATGTCAAAGAGGTTGATTCCTGCTTCTCGTGCTGAACGGAGGACGGTATTAGTACCTTCTTGAGTTTCTGTGGGTGTTCCTGCACGTCCGAGGTTGTTGCATCCTAGTCCAATGGCGGAGACAGTGAGCCCAGATTGTCCTAATTGACGGTATTCCATGGTGTTTTGCATAGTTCTAGGGTACGCATATTCATGTTTGCTGCGGTAGCAGTTCTGCAATGTTTTAAGTGCAAATACACGTGACTCTCCTCTAGACTTAGGTTGTATGAGTACTAAAATTTCAGGAATTAATACCGAATATTTTGACCAGTCGGTAGCCCCTTCAGAAGATTTTTTCCGCCACGTTAACGGACGTTGGATTGACAACCATGTTATTCCTGCAGACCGCTCTAAAGATGGCGGTATGTATACTCTGCGAGATAAGGCGGAAGAAAACGTCCGTGAGATTATCGAGCAGGCAGCTCAGCAGGAGCCAGAGAGTCGTATCGGCATCCTCTATCAGGCATTCATGGATACTGAGACCATTAACAAGGACGGCATTTCTCCTATTCTGAGTGAAATTGATCCGATTCTTTCAGCGTCAACTCGAGAAGAACTCTTTGATGTTAACGCTCGTGCTTCGCGTGTGGGGGTTGGCTCTTTTATTGGTTGGTACACTTCTATCGATGTTCAGAATCCTGAAAAATACGTTGCGTATCTAATGCAGTCTGGTCTAGGGCTTCCGGATGAGAGCTACTATCGCGAAGAGAAGTATGAGCAGATTCGTCGCCAATATCAGGAGCATATTCGTCAAGTCTTTTCTCTTAGCGCCCTCGATGAGCGTGTTGGCGTTGAGGCTGCGGATATTGCTGAGCGCATTATGTCGTTGGAGACTAAAATTGCGTCTCATCATTGGGATAAAGTCACGTTACGTGATGCTCATAAACGTTATAACCCGTATGAGGCTTCTGCGTTAGAGGGTGAGTTCCCTGGTTTTGCCTTTTCGCGTTGGTTTGAGCTTCTTGGTTCTTCGGCTGAGCAATTTGGAACGGTGATTGTGGGGCAGCCTTCGTATCTTCGCGAGGTGGCTCAGCTGTGGCAAAGTGTTGATCTTCAGTCATGGAAGCTGTACTCACTATGGCAGGTGCTTCTGGCTCGCGTTTCATATCTTAATGACGAGTTAGTTCAGGCTCATTTTGAATTCTTTGGTCGGACTCTGTCGGGTACGGAGGAGTTACGTCCTCGATGGAAGCGCGGAGTGTCTGCGGTTGAAAGCTATTTAGGTGAGGAGTTGGGGCAGAAGTATGTTGCTCAGCATTTCCCACCGGCGCATAAAGAGAAAATGCTCGTTTTGGTGCAGAATCTTATTAAGGCGTATCACCAGTCCATTAGTGAATTACCGTGGATGACAGAGCAGACTCGTAATCGTGCGCTTGAGAAGTTGAGTCAGTTTGTCACTAAGATTGGTTATCCCGATAGCTGGCGTGATTATTCTTCTCTTGAGCTTGTGCCTGGTCAATTGTGTGAGAGCATCCGTCGTGCTTATGCTTTTGAGACGCAATTCCATCTTGACCGTATCGGGCAACCGGTGAATAAGGATGAGTGGTTAATGACCCCTCAGACGGTTAATGCGTATTACATGCCTCCGGCAAATGAGATTGTGTTTCCTGCGGCGATTCTGCAAGCACCTTATTTTGATCCTGAGGCTGATGACGCCGCTAATTATGGTGGTATTGGTGCTGTTATTGGCCACGAGATTGGCCATGGTTTTGATGACCAAGGGTCTAAGTATGATGGCACTGGTGCGTTAAATAATTGGTGGACTGATGAAGACCGTGAAGAGTTTGGGCGTCGAACACAGTCTCTTGTTGATCAGTATTCTCAGTACACTCCTCGCGGACTTGATGCTAGTGAGTACCGTGTTAACGGTGAGCTGACTCTGGGTGAGAATATTGGTGATTTAGGCGGTTTATCTATTGCGTTGAAGGCGTATCGTATTGCGCTTCAAGAAGCTGGTGTTAACGATATTAGTCAGGCACCTGTTATTGATGGTTTTACGGCTTTACAGCGTGTGTTTATTGCGTGGGGGCAGGGCTGGCGTACGAAGACTCGCCCTCAGCAGGCGCAGATGTTGCTTTCAACGGATCCACACTCTCCGGATGAGTTCCGTGTTAATGGTGTTGTAAAGAATATTGATGATTTTTATGATGCTTTTGATGTTCCAGAAGGTAGCCCGATGTATCTTTCTGCGGAGGATAGAGTTCGTATCTGGTAGATAACTTAAATGGAATATATACTAGCCATATAGTGATATTTTTCTTTTAGATAAGAGTCGCATGGGTGTTTTCAAGGTTTCTGTTTGAAAACACCCACACGACTCTTTATTGTGAGGTGCTGTTTTTGTGGAACGACATGAAAAGAAAATTTTTTAGCCATATACTGATAACGATTCTCATTATTAAGTTATGATGCTGAATGCATATCACTAGAAAGGCAATGATGTTTACACCCACATCTGGTGCATCAAAGCACCCTATTACCCGTTGCACGCTAGCAGCAGGTTTAGCATTTAGCTCTCTCTTCGCCGCTCTACCAGCAGCACAGGCTGGACCTGATGATGGCAAAATTGTTGCCACTCAAGCACATATCGACACCCCCAAGAGTTTCTGGGATGAAGATCAAAACACCTTCGCCATCTATGCTGAAGCACCTTCACAAGACGGCACTGGCCCAGCAAACTATGACCCAAACGATGCTGTTATTTGGGTTGGTAAAGGCTGGGGCTCAGACTTTAGACAGGCCAATCAGTACGCTTTCGTAGTGCCAGATTCTGAAGCAGCACGCTTTTTAGGTAATCCTGGCGATGTTCTCTATGCAGCACCTCAGCTTCCAAACTTCAACCATGATCCTGCGTGGGTTGGCTTTGGTGCAGATTCTGATATTCCTGTTGAAAAGTTCCGCGATGCAACGTTCTACCTTGATTTACTCCACGTAGACGGCCCCGGAGAGGTTCAGCTTTTTGGGTACAGCGGAAGCAACTCCCCCACCTCTTTCCGCCGTCTTCTTAGCTCAACAGACAACGGTTATCAATCTTCCCTCTTGCGTCAAGGAAGCCACACTCACAATTACACGAGTTTCACCACTCCTGGACGTTATAAATTCACCTATCGCACTGTTGCTCGTGCAACAGATGGAACGATTATTCAGTCCAAGCCAACAACCGTTACATGGCAGGTAGGCGGTCAACGCCCGCTCTCTGGTAGCGGAGCAGCTCAAGCGAACGAGAATGACACTCAAAACCGCTACGATACCGCACCTTCTGGTGATGTAACAACGGCTCAGTACGAGCTCTCCTATGCTCCTAAGGAAAAAGTTGAACGTGATGGAGATGATTTACTCACAACTCTTACGTTCCGTGCCGATAGCAAGGTCAACGGAAAACTTACCTTGTTCAATAACGGTTATTTCCTGACTGATTTAGATGTTGTCGATGGACAGGCTCAATGGGATGAGCTCTTTGGCACATCAGCTACAAACATTCAGGCAGTATTCACTCCAAACGAAGGTTCTGAGGGTGTTCGTTGGATTTCACAACCGCTGTCTTACACTCAAGGCGGCTCTGGTAGTGTCACTAGCGCCGAGGGTGAGAGCTCTTGGCCTGAAAAAGTGTCAGATCCCGATAATCTGACCCTTAAAACCGAGAATTATTCTATGACTTCCGGTAAATATTCTGTTGAGGTTCTTCCTTCAGATATTGAAGGATACGGGAAAGTCAAAGTTAAATTTGATGACCCTAATTTCCGAGGAGTCTTAGGCGGAGGTTTCTACTTTAAAGCTGATTCTCCGTACCCAGATACAGCTTTTGATGCGCCTTTTGTTAATGGTGAAGCAACGGCTTACTATAGCGATGATGGTTCTTGGATTAACAACGATCATTTGATTGTTAAGATTTTCCCTCATCCAGATATTGATGCTTATGCATCGTCTCTTGTACTAAGCGATAAGTATAAGAGTGGTACTTCTTATGCTGCTGATTCAGAAATTAAGCTGAATTCCGTAGCTTCTCCTGCTCCGGCTGAGCCTGTTGATCCTGCTCCGGCTGAGCCTGTTGATCCTGCTCCGGCTGAGCCTGTTGATCCTGCTCCGGCTGAGCCTGTGACTCCTGCTCCAGCTGAGCCTACTAAAGACCAATGTGTGGCAACACCATTTATTGGTAAAAAAATCCTAAGTGATGGACACGTCGACATTAAAGGCACGCTCAACCTTTCAGAAAAAAGCCTCGGCTTAGCTCTCAAGGATGAAACTGGCCAAATCGATTCAAAGGCTGTCGATAGAAACCTCAATGATATTGTCTTTACTGTTGGTGACCATGCCCGTCATACCCGCACAGCGCTCATGGGCGGAGAAGAACTTGATAGCTTCGTCGGTAAAGAGGGATCAATTTTCTACGCTTTGCCACAGACTCAAATTCAAGGAACCATCTGGCCAGGGTACAACACTCAAGAAATTGATTATTCAAAGATTGACGGCAGCGTTAAATTGCACATTGAACCGACGATGATGCCTCAAGACGCTACTTTTGGTATGTACCTTAGCGATGCTTTCGGTCAGAATCGAGTTCTTTTGGACTCAACAAAGAACCTCGATACTATCGATATTTCCTATGCAACGCATACCCATACGAACTGGATTTTCTCTACGGCAGGTAACTATGCATTTACGACGTATTACACTGCCACTCTCAAGGATGGAACTGAAGTAAGCAGCGAAAAGCAGCAGCTTTCTTTTGCTGTTGGAGAAGAAGCTATTACTTCTTGCATGACTGCAGCTGAAGTCGAGGATAAGGCTCCTGAGGCTCCTGAGGCTCCTGAGGCTCCTGAAGCTCCTGAAGCTCCTGAAGCTCCTGAAGCTCCTGAAGCTCCTGAAGCTCCTGAAGCTCCTGAAGCTCCTGAAGCTCCTGAAGCTCCTGAAGTAGAGGATAAAGCTCCCGAAGCAACGATGCCACCATCCTCAGAAGAAGACACCCCAGCTCCAGAAGTCACAGACCCTGTCGTTGAGGTTGTTGTCCCTGAACAGGCTGAGCACGGTGACCATCATGAGCACGGTGACCATCATGAGCACGGTGACCATCATGGGCACCATGAGCATGGGCACACCCACGGTGTAGCTCCAGCACCGACTGCCCAAACACCATCATCTGCTCAACACGCTAAAGCAACAGCACCAGCACAGAAGAAGTGTTACCCCAAAGAGCAAGTGATTGCCCACGCATCTCACAATGATCACGCACATCACGCTACTAACGCTTCATTTGTACCGGCTATCAAGCGAGCTGTTCAGACGAGCACCGTCGTCAATACTTCAGCTGACCAAGTTCACGAAGGACACTTTGATTTCGGCGCGCTACTTAGCGGAGGAAAACTCTCAGCCTCCGTCAAGGACGATCGCGTTAGCCCATCTCGATGGGTTGCACCTACCTCATTGCAATTCGTCTTGGGTAACGCCGCACAGAAAAAACTCCCTGCTGGCATGAGTGACATCGCTCCAGCCGGTAGCGATGTGTACTTGATTGGCGCAACCCAAGAAGCTGGAGTTCCATGGCTAGGTTGGAACACTCAAGATCCAGAACTTGTCAAGAACGCTCAAGGTCCTGTCACCATGAAGCTCAACAGCCTCAAAGGTCCAGGAAAAATGGCAGTGTTCCTCTCCGGAAACTTCGGTTCTGCTGGGCAGAAGGTCTTTGACTCCAACACATTAGGATCATTTGACGTTCCAGTAAACACCCACCAACACGGCAACTGGGTATTTACTGAACCCGGCAACTACACCGCAAACATCTCCTTCACCGCAACGTTGAAAAATGGACAGAAAGTCACAACTTCTGCCGACCTCAACTTCCAAGTAGGAGACGTTCAAGAGGGTAAGAGCCAAGCAGAAGAAAAAGCTTCTGCCCCTAAGGCACAGACTCCTCAAAAAACTCCACAACAAAAATCACAAGAAACCCAACGAGGCACTGTTGATACCGCAACAGGTATCGTCACACGTCCTGATGGGGCGAAAGTTCGTATCGTTGGAAAAACCGCTGACGGAGAAGATTGCGCACTACCTCAGCAAGAACTTGCACAAGCACAGAAAGAATCTGCAGCCGGCAAACTTGCATACACAGGTTCGCAAACCGGAACATATCTCGGTTTCGCAGCTTTGCTTCTCGTAGCTGGCGCGGGCGCGTTGACTATCGCTCGTCGCAAGAATGCGTAAATCGCGCATAGCGCGCATATTGGCGTACATCCCGGTCTTTGCTCTTGCACTGACCGGGTGTACGCCCCCTGCAGCCACCACCAGCAACCAACCATTGCAGGTGGTGGCTTCCACGCCTATCCTGGCAGATTTAGCACAAACTGTTGGAGGCTCACGCGCGCACGTTACCTCACTCGTTCCCCCCGGTGCTAACCCCCACTCATATGAGCCTTCTTTACGCGATATTCGAGATATTGCCTACGCTCATGTCGCGTTAACTAACGGTCTTTTATTAGAACAAAATAAGCTCATTCGGACTATTGATGCGAACCTCCCCGAAGCAGTAAAAGCCGTTCCCGTTGCAGAAAATATCTCTCAATACGGTGGGCAACTCCAACGTATTGTCGAAGACGCATCCTTAGATTCCCTCTGGCTCGGTGTACGTATTGAAGGTGGACATGCTGGTGAGCCAGTTCATCTGAACACAACAAAGATGGTAGGCCCCGGACAATCCGCAAGTTTTATTACAGAAACTTTCGGTGCTGTTGACACTGTTTCAGATTCTCATTCTTCCCAAGCAACTCGCACAGATTTAAATGGGCAAGAAGTCTCGACTGGTGTTTTAGGATCAGTAGAATTGCCGGCACAAGCTCATACCCACCTTTCGTGGAGTTTTGCAAAACCTGGTCTCTATGAGATAACGGTCCAAGCAGCAGACCATCAAGGAAAAACCACACAAGAACAAGTTGTTCGTTTTGCTGTTGGTGTTGATTCTGCCCAGCTTGCTCAAAAACTTGGTTCAGAGGTGAAAGTTCTCGATGCAGGACACGCAGACATTACTGCAAATATTGATACCGGCAAGATTTCTCTACGTACCGATTCACACGAAAATATCGAGTACTTAGACCCCGACAAGACCCTTATAGAAGTTCCGACCCGCACCTTGCAAGAAATACCTTCAGGTAGTCACTACCGTTTTTTGCATAACGATACGGGACAGGTGTATCTCTTAGCTCAAGCTGTTCTTGGAAAACATGTTCATGGGGATACTGACCCTCATTTTTGGCATTCCATTCCCAACGTTCAAGCTGCTGTCTCTGTTATTCGTGATGTCATGAGCGCAGCAGACCCTCAAGGTGCTACCGAGTACGCACGCAATGCTTCTGAATACGTTAAAGAACTTTCAAAAGGGCACCAAAAGTTACACGAAATATATGGGGCCCTCAACGAGTCTGAACGAAATATCATCACCACTCATGACGGTTACCGGTATCTAGCCGATACATATCAGCTCAAAGTGGTAGGTTTTGTGACTCCTGCCGCCGGCTCAGAACCAAGTGCGCAACAGCGAGCGCGTTTGCGTCGAACCATTGAAGATCTCAATGTTCCAGCACTTTATTTAGAGCGTGGAATACTTCAGCGGACAAGTGTTCTTGCAGAAGTTGCCGCAGATACAGGCACAAAAGTATGTGAGCTTTATGCGGATACTCTCGATACTCAAGCACCACATTATTTGGACATGATGTTGGCGAATGCGCACACCATACGCACCTGTTCTTCAGGAAAATAATTCACAGATAGGTATTTATAGAGAAGAAAGTTCTATGAAAAAGTTTCCTCGTTTAACCGCAGCCGTATGTACCCTATTGTTTTTAGGCAGTGGAACTTCTATTGCTCCTGCTATGGCAGATGAGACTGGTACAGAACACCACGATGCTAATGTTTCGGTACAAGAAAGGGCGTTAGAGCAGACGCTTAGCGCTGACTCTCCCATTGGCACAGAGAAAACGGTCATTCCACAAGGGCATGTTGATATGGGCCCAAAGTTTGTTGATGGTCAATGGCGTTTGATGCTTCATGACGATCACGGTCAGTCTCCTGTGTGGCGGCATCTTTCTGATGTCGTCCTTCAGGGCAATGATGACGCTAAGCTTCCAGTACCAGATGACCCGCGCTATGCTTTTGTGCAGGCTTCTGCTGGTGAAGATGTCTATGTTATTCCTCAGACCGAACGTTCTGGTGTTGTGTGGCCTGGATGGAACAGTCAAGACCCAGAAGTTGTGTCGCGTCTTGGTGAGGGCATGACGCTCACCCTAGAGAAGGTTGAAGGCCCCGGTCAGATGAGCCTCTACCTAGAAAACGGTAATTTTAGTGCTCCTCAGGTGCTCTGGAATTCTGCAGATACTCAAGCTCAAGATATTTGGGTTGATTCTAATAGCCATGTTCATGCGAACTGGGTGTTTACGAAACCCGGCGCATATTTTGTGACGGTTAAGGCTCATGCAACTCTTGCTGATGGCACCAAAGTTTCAGATACTGCACGCTTACAATTTGCTGTTGGTAGCGCGTTAAACCCGCAAGAAGTTTTTGCTCAAGCTGAGTCAAAACCGGAAGATTCTTCAGATTCAGATAGTGTGCAGTCGGCTCCTTCATCAGATACATCCACAGATTCTACGCAGAATACTTCAGCTCAAGATGCTCAGGACGCTGGTTCTTCCCTTCTTCCTATAGCGCTGTTTGTGGGTGTTGGGGCAGTTCTTATCGTTGCCCTGTACTTTTTCTCTCGTAAGAGTAAGCGTGCCCAGCAAGAAGCGCAGGAGCGTCTTCGTTGATGTATTCTTCTAGTCATTCTATTCACGGTTCTGATATGGGAACTGCGTTGGTATCAGCTGAAGGTGTTCGGGTTCGTTATGGTAATCGTGAGATTATCTCAGGTCTGGATATGACGGTTTCAGCTGGAGAGTTTATTGCCTTAGTCGGTGCAAATGGTGCCGGAAAAACCACGTTGTTAAGAACTCTTATGGGGTTGATTTCTCCTAGTTCAGGCAGTGTATCTATTCTGGGGCAGTCGCCGGCAGCTGCACGCGAAAAAATCGGTTATGTTCCTCAAAAACATTATTTTGAATGGTCTTTTCCGATTACTGTCAAAGACGCCGTGTTAACGGGTAGGACTCGGGCTATTGGTTGGTTTCGCCGCCCGTCAACGGATGATTGGGTGAGTGTTTTCCGTGCTATTGAGCGTTCTGGAATTACTCATTTACAAGATCGAGTTGTTGGTGAGCTTTCTGGTGGGCAACGCCAAAGGGTGTTACTTGCCCGAGCTTTAGCGTCAGATCCTTCTCTATTGCTCCTTGATGAGCCTTTCACGGGTGTTGATGCTCCGACACAGGATTCTCTCAATGAGTTGTATACGTCGTTGACAGAAGAGGGACTGGGCATTGTGATGTCTACTCACGATATGCTCTCGGCACTAACGCATTGTTCTCGTATTTGTGGTGTTCGGGGGGATCTTGCCTTAGATGTTCCTGCACATCAGATAAGTGTTGAAGAACTTCATCGTTGGCTCAGGGAGGCATAGTTGATTACCCCTCTAGATTTTATTCAGGATCTTTTTAACCCCCATCTGAGTTTTCTGCTTCGTGCTCTTGGTGCAGTTGTTATTGCGTCAGTTGTCACGGGAATTATTGGAAACCATGTGGTTTTGCGTGGAATGGTCTTTATTGGTGATGCTGTTGCTCACTCAGTTTTCCCTGGTTTGGCTGTTGCCTTTGTCATTGGTTCTAATTTGATGCTTGGCGGTATGGTTGCCGGTATCGTTACTGCTATTTTGGTGGCTATTTTTAGTCAGAATCAAAAGTTACGTGAAGATTCGGTGATCGGTATTTTCTTTGCTGGCTCTTTTGCCCTTGGTATTGTCATCATTTCTTTGCAACCGGGGTATTCGGGATCGGTGCAAGATTTTCTCTTCGGTTCTATTGTTGGCATCTCTACACAAGATGTTGTGACGGCTGCACTGATTGGCGCTCTTGTTCTTCTCGTCTTAACTGTTTTTCATCGTCCGATTGTTACGGTGAGCCTTGATAAAGAGTCTGCCCGAGCACTCGGCATTCCGGTCTTACTCATGGATATTATTTTGTATGTTTTAGTCACTATTTCGGTGGTTATTTCTCTACAAACGGTGGGTAACGTACTGGTTCTTTCGTTAATTGTTGTGCCAGCGTCTGCTGCTCGCATGTTGTGTTCTACGTTGCGAGGAATGATGTTCTTCTCCCCTATCTTTGGTGCAACATGTTCAACAGTTGGTTTATATCTTTCGTGGGCTTTTGATTTACCGGTGGGTGGAACTATTGTCTTGACGATGATTGCTGGCTTCTTAGTGTCGTGGGTATTCTCATCGTTGAAAACGCAACGTGCAGCCTAGGCGTAGCCCCCAAAAAACAAAAGAGTGTTTTCTTGAATCGGAAGGGTTCAAGAAAACACTCTTTTTTTACTCATACGTTTTTATGCTTGACGTAAGAGACGGTAGACGATTATTGAGGCGAGGGCCATCAGTATTGCGGAGATAACCGCTGTCCACACCACACCAGAGTCGAAGGCATGTTGTGCGGAGGTGAGCAGTTCGGTTCCGTGGTGTTCTAGGTGTTGTGCCACGGACACAGCGCCACCTAAGGTCTCTTGGGCATGATGTGCGTCGTCGGCGTTGAGACCTTGCGGTAGTTGAATCTGTGACCGGTATACCGCTGTGATGATTCCGCCAAGAACTGTTGTTCCAAGGAGTGCGCCTAATTCGTATGATGCTTCTGAAATAGCTGAAGCAGCCCCAGATTTTTCGGATGGGACGCTGGAGAGCATGAGATCATTTGCAATAGTTTCTCCTGCACCAGAGGCAGAGCCAAGCATGAGGAATGCAATCATCAGCCCTAAGTTTGTGGCAGCGTTATCAGAGATTGCTACTACACCATAGGCGACGGCTCCAAGCATTAAAGAGCCAGCGACAACTGTGCCGGGGCTAATTTTGGGGACGATTTTTACGACGGCTAACCCTGCAAGGACGGTAACCGTCAGCCCCGGTAGAAGAAAAATTCCGGCATCCATGGGTGACATTCCTCGGACCAGCTGAAGGTGTTGTGAAACGAAGAAAATGAATCCAGCCAAGGAGAAGATGGCGAGGAGATTACCTAAGATAGCGCCGGTAAAGGTGGGGTTAGTGAAAAGTCGCACGTCAAGCATGGGGATAGGTTGTTTAAGCTGTCTACGGATGAAGAGTGCACCGCAGATGAGTCCTGCTGTTGCTGTGAGAAGGTTCAGAGGTGTCAGCCCTGATTCTGCAACTGCTTTAATGGCATAGACGATGGTCGTCATCGTTGATATTGCAAGGAAGATGGAGAGGATATCAACGGCTCCGGGGTTGGGGTCTTGAGATTCGGGAAGTACCCATGGTGCAAGGGCAAGAAAGGGTAAAAGAACCACGAGGCCCATCAGAAAAATAGAACCCCATTGGAAATGTTCAAGGAGGAATCCTCCGACGATAGGTCCTAGTGCGGCCCCTCCAGAGAACATTGCTGCCCAGATAGCTATTGCTGTTCTTCGTTCGGTGTCATGGGTGAAAATATTACGAATCAGCGAGAGTGTTGATGGCATGAGCATCGCGCCGAAGAATCCAATACTTGCTCGCCCGATGATAAGCCACGTAGCGTTCGGTGAGAAAGCGGCTAAGGCTGAAGCGAGCGCAAACCCCGTTGATCCGATGAGTAATAGTTTTTTACGTCCGATTCTGTCTCCGAAACTTCCCATGGGTACGAGTAGTCCTGCGAGAACGAGAGAGTAGACGTCGATGATCCATAGCTGTTGCACGCCGGTCGGTTGTAATGCTTGGGAAATGGATGGCATCGCAAAGGCGAGTACGGTGTTGTCTACGGATACGAGCAGTACCGGTAGCATGAGCACGGCTAGCGCTGACCAGCGACGACGTGCGCTTATGGTTGGTTGGGTTTTAGAGATGATGGTGTTAGGGGCAGTTTTCACGAGTTATCTAAAGATTCTCCTATTTGAAGGTTCGATGCAGTTTTGCAAGGGATAGCGCAATATTTTTCCGGTTCCTGCTGTACATGCCTAATACTTTATATATTGGGTGAAGAGAGTATCTCCCCCATCGTGCTTCTCGAGCGTCGAAAGTTTCTCGTACGGTAACAGACCCATTGTGGTGGTCGATGAGTTCCCATCCCCATTCGTGCCCTGCGGGGTGACGCCATGTCATGAATTGATTTTTCTGTGCACGGGTCACCGTCAGTGTCATACGATAAGGGAGCAATAAAAACATTTTCTCTGTAAAACGGTCTCCTGTTTTAAGTTCTGGAGTTTGTTGAGAGAGTAGTTTCTGAACGCTTCCGCCACCGTCAAGCTCACAATGTTTTGCGGGGTTTGCGATAAAAGCATAGAGCTTGTGGATATCTGCGTTCAGTGTTGTTTCTGCGCAGATAACCGCAGGGTCAGTTTTTAAGAATTGCACCACAGGTTGAGTCATATGCTGTACTCTATCCTAGGTTTTTATCTTCATGGGAAATATTTCTTACCGCGCACTTGGGGCTGTTGTGCTGACGTGTCAAAATAAGAGTATCTACTTTTACAGTGGTTTCTACTCTAAATAGTTTAAATCCTCGAGAGGTACTTCCCATGATTTTTATTGTCGTTAAGTTCCCCGTCAAACCAGAAGAAGCCGACAGCTTCATTGAAAAACTCACTCCGTTCACTGAGGCCACTCGTGCAGAACCTGGTAATAAGTGGTTCCAGTGGTCTCGTAGCGTAGAAGATCCTTGTGAGTTTGTCCTTGTTGAAGCTTTTGAAGAAGATGCTGCTGAAGCTCATGTTAATTCTGATCATTTCCGTGAAGCGATGAAGACTTTGCAACCGCTTCTTACTCGTACTCCTCAGATTATTTCTCGTGTTATTGAGGGTCATGATTGGGATGAAATGGGAGAGCTTAAAGTCGAAGGCTAAGAAGCTTTAACATAAGTTTTTACGGGAAGACTCAGAGAATATGTTTTATGTTTTCTCACCTCTAAGAGTAATAGCATTTTCTCTGAGTCTTCTTGGCTCTAGTGCGGATAATTTTCACTAGAATAAGTGTGGATAGTGTAAACCCGTCTATGAAAACCAACTATGGGAGATTCCTTAATGACTGTGAACCCACAGGAAACAGAAAACAATGCTGCAGAGGGAGTGAATTGCCCTTCTACTCAGCTTGCGGTGTCTACTGTTATTCTTGCCTTGCGTGCGAAGGAGGGGGAATCACAGCATTCTCTATGGCTCCCATTAGTACGTCGTTTGCGTGAACCTTATAAGGGACAGTGGGCGCTACCTGGCGGCCCGTTACCTTATGATATGTCTTTGGAGCAGGCAGCTGGTTCCACGTTGAAACGAGCAACGGGGCTTGTTCCTGGCTATCTTGAGCAGCTCTATGCTTTTGGTGATGTTCATCGAACACCAGATTATCGTGTGCACCGTGATGGTGGTTCTCTACCTGTCCCGACAACGGACACCCAAGATACTCCACGCACTGTCTCTGTTGTGTATTGGGCGTCTATTCCTGCGACGGAAGTCAGCCATACCCGAATCCACGAGAATATCCGTTGGTTCCCTGCTGATGAGTTACCGTTGTTGGCTTTTGACCATAACGAGATTATTGAGTATGCGTTGTATCGTTTGCAGAATAAGGTGGAGTATTCTCGTATTGCTCACTCTTTCTTGGGCGAGGAATTCACTTTAGCTCAATTGCGTGAGGTGTACGAAGCAATTTTGGGGCGTCCTTTGGATCCGGCGAATTTCCGTCGTCAAATTGCTGCATCTAAATCTATTATTGATACGGGTAAACGAGTTGAGGGAACTCGTCATCGTCCTCCGCGTTTGTATCGTTATGATCATTCCAAAGCTTTTGCTGATCAAGGGCCGTTGGGTATGTATCGTGCTGCAGAGCATGCAGCAAATAACCTTTAACCTTTTTAACCTCTAAGGAATTTTATGAAAATCACTCGCACTTTTGTTCTCTCAGGGGTAGCTCTCTTGGCGCTTTCAGGTTGTTCTTCTGCTACCCCTCAGCCTGAGCCGTCACCGTCTTCTAGCAAGATTTCTTATGCGGATGGGTTGCACGCTAAAGTTCTTTCTGTTGAAACAGCAAATACGATTACTGTTGATGTTGATGGACGAACTAAGGAAGTTCGTTTGTTGAATGTTGTTGCGCCAACCGAACATAATAATGAGTTTTCGGGGTCATGCTTAGTTCCTGAGTCCACAGACTTTTTAAAGCAGAAACTTCCTGAGGGCACTGAAGTAACCTTGGACTTTGATGATTCACGGGTGGGTTCTTCGGGATATCTTGAAGCTGCCGTCTATGTTGGTGATGATTTGATTAATGCTGACGTTGTCCGTGAGGGATTTGCGACAACAACGTTCCTTTCTCAGAGGGATGAGCATTATGCCCCTGTCTCTGAGGCTCAGCAAGAAGCTGCTCGTGAGGGTCGCGGCATTTATTCTAAAGATGTTGAGTGTTCTCTTCCTCATGCTATCCAGCTCCATCTCGATCGAGTTCATCGGGCAGATGATTCTCAGAATGAGGAAGAACGTATCGGCCTATATAAGTCCGCATCAAACTTTTATAACACATTGATGTCTGAAGCGAAATCTCCGGACACCTGGGTTGGTTCTATTGTGACTCTTGATGCAGTTAAGGACCAGCTCAAAGAGCTTAAGAATGCTCTCGGCAAGAACTATTATGATGTTCAGGGTAAGAGTGAACGTGAAAAGCAGTCTGAGGCGAATGAGCCGATTCGTCCTGGCAGCTAGTTTTAGCTGTTTTTATAACCTTTAAATGCTGGTGGGGGAGACAACACATGTGTTGTCTCCCCCACCAGCATTTAAAGACTGTGTCCTTATGCGGTTTTATGCGCTAGGGATGATGAGTCCTTTAGTTTGGGATACTGCACGGAAGAATCGTTCTTGGACGTCTGCCCAGTTAACGATGTTCCAGAATGCGTTGACGTATTCACCTTTGACGTTTTGGTAGTCGAGGTAGAAAGCGTGCTCCCACATATCTAGTTGTAGTAGTGGGATAAGACCGACAGAGATGTTGCCTTGTTGGTCATAGAGCTGTTCGATGACGAGACGTTCACCAACGGTGTCCCATGCGAGAATAGCCCAACCTGAACCTTGGATGGTGGTGGCTACGTTGGTGAAGTGGTTACGGAATCCGTCAAAGGATCCGAAGAATTCATCGATTGCAGCAGCAAGTTCGCCAGTGGGTTTGTCGCCGCCTTCTGGGGAGAGGTTCTGCCAGAAGATGGAGTGGTTGGTGTGTCCGCCGAGGTTGAAGGCGAGGTCTTTGGAGAGTTTTGAGACAGTACCAAAGGAATTGTTCTCGCGTGCTTCGTGAAGCTGCTCTAGTGCTGCGTTTGCGCCAGCGACATAAGCTGCATGGTGCTTGTCGTGGTGTAGTTCCATAATGCGTGCGGAAATATGTGGCTCAAGTGCCGCGTAGTCATAGGGTAGGTCCGGAAGAACATACTTCTCTGCCATCAGGAGAGTTCCTTTCACAAGTTGTGTTGTTTTGTATCGTGATTTTTTGGTTTCATGTACAGTTTACGCATTGAAAGTAGGGTTGTCTTCCAAGGGGAACTACAGTTCGACTTGCAGTTGAGGTTTTTGAGTACTTTCAAGCTCTTATATTTGTTCTATTGAAAATACATTTATTCACGTCAGAGACACTTTAAGTAGGTTTTAGGGGAGCTTTAGAGATTCACTCCCCCCAGATTGTTTTCTCAAGAAAATATTGTGGATAATGTGAACAAAGTTTTCCACAACTCGTGGATAAATATGTGGAATGTTCGAATATCAGCGATTATATTGGCTTATTTTGACTAAAAATTGCTTATTTTTCTATGAATTTCGAATAATTTCAGAAATCATCGTATTAATCTTCGATAATGACAGTGGTGTAAGTTTTCCACCCCTGTGGATAAAACCTGTGTATAACTAATATTAAAACACCATCTTCCCTGTTTTATACGCCACCTATTTGCAGATTTTCCACATTGAGTAGTACAGAAATCTCCATTAAGTGGAAATTGTGCACATACTTATCCACAAATGGGGATAAATGAAGAGGCTCGCTAGATGAGCGCAACTAAGATTTTCTTTCTATCAGTGAAACAATACTTGAGAAACTCGCAAAACAGCATGTCAAAAGCTTATTTATAAGGAGAGTCTACCCAAAAATTGCAGCTCATTTCCTTGTCACAGCGGTGTAATCACACGAGTGTAAGTTTTCCACTGCTGTGGATAAAATCTGTGCATAACCTTTAAAATGCACAAAAAGAGGGTTCATCATTGATAACTCAATGATGAACCCTTCAAAAAAGAATATCAGTTAAAGACTAAGCAGCAACTTTTCCTCGAGCAAAAATTCGGTCTACCGCATAAGCGCCAGGTCCTGTCAGGACGAGAGCCACTGCCATGACCGCATAGCTGAGAGGAAGCTCAAAGCCGCTACCACTTGCAAAGAACCCATTTGAGATATGAACAAACGCAATAGCGCCAAACATAACAATACTTGTGAGAAGTGCCGCCAAGCGAGTTGCTAACCCAAGAATAATCAGCAGTCCACCAACAAGTTCAACGTAAGTGGTGAAGTTTGCGGAGATTTCAGGGGCAGGAATCCCGAGTTTCTCAAATCCTGCGGTAACACCGCTGATGGTCTTTTCGCTGTATTTTTGCCAGCCGTGCAACATCATTGCAATACCTAGACCGAGGCGTAGAACCAAAAGCCCTACAGAAGATGAAGGTGTATTTCTTAAAATATCCATAACTTTATCTTCGTCTAGAAATACTTTCCATTACAAGTTCCTAGACGTATAAAGTAACATTTATTATGCCTTTTTATGGTGATTTATAGCACTATTGCAAAGATGATGCTTAAACAACAGTGGGGCATGACACAAAACCAGTGCCATACCCTACCGTTATCAGGGTCTCCCTACACAGAAACTAACGTTTCACAGTTAGGAGCCAGCAGGAGTTGGTGCAGAATCATCAACACCATGGTCATCACCAAACTCACGAGCCACAAAGTTCTCAATATCAAAGAGGTTATCTGTACGTTTACAGATAGTTACCAAAGTTTCCATTGAAGCAACTTCTTCCACCTGTTCCTTGAGGAACCACAACATAAACTGCTCGCCCAAAGCATAGTTCTCAGCGCGAGCAGCTTCAAAAAGAGCCTCAATCTGCTCAGTAACCGTCTTCTCCTGTTGCAAAGAAAGCTCAGCAATCTCTAAAACACTCGAAAAATTATTTTCAACATGAGGAATACCTGGAATCTGAATTTCTTGGCCACGATCTAGCTGATATTGGACCATCATCAGAGCATGCCCGCGCTCTTCTAAAGACTGACGATAAAAATGGCGAGCAAGCTGAGGCAGGTCCTCAGAATCAAGCCATACTGCCATCGCTAAATACTGGTGAGATGCGTGGAACTCATGTCCAATTTGTTCACTGAGAAGCTCATAAAAGTTCTTAGCCATTAGGTAATCTCCTTATATATTGGCTCACATGCACCCAAGGCATGTTTTTATGTGCAGAAAAGCTACACGACAAATCTGCAATATCAATAGCTTCCTGTCAGGACTGATACAAGATAAAGCCCCTCAAATCGAGCTATTACATCTCAGTCTAAAGCACTCACACCCAACTAAGGCTAGCCCAAGAGCATAGAACGTTTAACCGTAATAACGTCAGAAGGCTTATCCCCCAAAACCGATTCACCAATTTTGGCTAATTGTTTAATCTGGCGAGGACCTAAATTATTAAAAATTTGCTGACGAACCTCTGCAACATGCCCCGGTGCAGCGTCTTGTACTTTCTTCAGGCCTTTATCCTCTAACCTACACATCGATACCCGACGATCTTTACTCCACAAAGAACGAGTAACATAGCCGTTCTTTTCTAAACGGGTTACAACACGAGAGAGCCGAGGCAATAGAGTATTTGTCTGATGTGCCAACTCAGTCATGGTTAGGCATTGTTCAGAAGCTTCTGATAAGACTGCTAAAACCATATATTCGACGAAGCTCAAACCAGAATCTCGCTGTAGTTGTGCTTCAAGTTTTCCCGGCAGGCTAAACATCACAGAGGCAAGGAACAACCAGCCTTCGCGTTCTTCTTCAGATAACCACGCTACGGTATCAGCGTCCTGAGAACATACTTCAGATGGGGGTGTACTCATGCTCAAGCCTCCGTTCTTTCCAATGGCCGAAGTCTAAAAAATCTAACCTTTTCTATTTTAGTGATTAGTTAAGACATTATGTCTGTTTCATAAATATTTGAGGCATATATGTGGACTTTTCTCATGGTAGCGGTGCCCAGACTAACAGAAGTCATCATTTATGACGTTTTCTCTCCTATGATAAGCTTGCTACCTAACACTCTATGTGGATAATACCGCTGAAAAGCTCATACCAACTATCCACCCAAGAGCATGGTGTGCCGGGAAGTCTGGTCGGCTCGTTTCCATACAACCCTTATCGAAACGGAATGTATCAAAGTCACACCACACATGCACAAGGAGCTATATGTCTTCTCAGACCGTCCTTTCGCGCGGCTCATACAAAGAGTCACAGCGCATTACAGAGATTCTTCGCAAAGAATCTGTTGGCGGGTTCATCCTACTCGGAGCTACAGTCCTCGCTCTGATTCTCGCTAACACTTCAGCTGCAGATTTCTATTTCAACCTGCGAGACACCAAACTAGGTCAAGACATTGGGGACTTTCACCTCAAGCTATCCCTAGGGCATTGGGCTGCAGATGCTCTCCTTGCCGTATTCTTCTTCCTTGCGGGTCTTGAACTCAAAAAGGAATTTGTCATTGGCGATTTACGCAACCCGGGAAAGGCACTTGTCCCCGTTGCGGCAGCAGCCGGCGGTGTAGCGCTTCCAGCCATCATTTACACCCTCATCAACCTTAATTCAGGTGCTGAAGCGCTCGGTGGATGGGCAATTCCCGCTGCAACCGACATTGCGTTTGCAGTAGCTGTTCTTGCTGTTATCGGTACACACTTACCGGCAGCGCTACGAACATTCCTCCTCACTCTTGCAGTAGTAGACGACCTCATGGCGATTATTATTATCGCTATTTTCTACACCTCAGAGTTGAAGATTCATTATCTAGCGATTGCTATTGTGCCCATCATCATTTACGCGCTGATTGCTCGTAAAGGTGAAAAGATGTTCCACCTGAAACCGGCAACATCATGGCTCGTGCTACTTCCTATTGGTGCTATTGTTTGGGCACTATTCCTCAATTCTGGTATTCACGCCACGATTGCTGGCGTTATCCTCGCCTTTACTATTCCCGTAAAACATACTTCTCACACCCATGCAGCTGATGCAGATCATGGATTAGCAGAAGTTATGGAACACCGAGTCCGTCCATTCTCTGCAGGATTCTGCGTTCCAGTCTTTGCGTTCTTCTCTGCAGGTGTTGCTATCGGCGGTCTTAACGGTTTCACCAGTTCTCTCAAAGACCCCATTGCCCTAGGTATTATCATCGCTCTCGTTGGCGGTAAGATTATCGGTATTTTCGGGGCAACATGGCTCGTTACCCGTCTACGTCATGCTAACCTCGACCCCGATATTAAGTGGGTAGATGTTCTTGGTTTAGCAGCACTTGGTGGTATCGGTTTTACCGTTTCATTACTCATTGCAGAACTATCCTTTGGTATTGGTTCAGAGCATAATGACCACGCGAAAATTGCGATTCTTACAGGTTCTATCTTGGCAGCGCTTGTCGGTGCAGCGATTCTCGGATCTCGCAATAAGTACTATAAGAACCTTGAGGCTAAAGAGTCTGTAGATGCTGATGGTGACGGCGTCCCCGATGTCTTCACCGATGACTCAGACGGATAGTTTAACGCCTGAGACATGGAGAAAACCCGCACTGTGGAATGATTTTCTACAGTGCGGGTTTTTTGTGACCTTCTTATCAAAACCGCATGAGATAGTGCACATTATGCACCAATTAATCAGTAAACATACTGTTTTTCTGGTGCTATTGGCTAAAGTACATAGCAGCACATCACACCATTTCTTCAGAAAGTTCTCCCCCTATGACACGTTCCGCTTACGATGAGGACAACGAACAAGCCGATGATGTTTTCTCACGCGGAACGTACGCTGAATCATCGCGTATCGCACACATTCTCAAGCGAGAATCATCCGGAGGATTCATACTGTTATGCGCCACAGTTCTGGCACTCATCCTTTCTAATAGCCCCGCTTCATCGCTCTATTTTGGTGTTAGAGAAACTGAATTAGGTTTTCACATCCCAGGGTTTGAACATCTTGTGATGCCTACTAGCCAGTGGGCGGCAGATGGGCTCTTAGTCGTCTTTTTCTTTCTCACTGGTTTAGAACTCAAAAAAGAGTTTGTTTTAGGAGATTTGAGGAATCCTCAACGCGCTATTGTTCCGGTAGCAGCAGCTTTTGGTGGTGTTATCGCGCCAGCGCTCATATTCTTTGCTGTTAATCATTCCAGCCCTACAGCAGTCCATGGGTGGGCTATTCCTACAGCAACAGATATTGCGTTTGCCGTAGCTGTTATTACGGCAGTTGGCTCTCATTTACCTTCAGCGTTAAGAACTTTTCTTCTGACGCTAGCAGTAGTAGATGACCTCATTGCTATCTTTATTATTGCTGTCTTCTATACTCATCATTTCAAGATAAGTTACCTTTTACTTGCAATTATTCCGATAATCGCATATTTATGGATTGCTCATCGTTTTGAGTATTTCTTCCACACTCGCACATGGGCGGCTTGGGTTATCCTCTTACCTCTTGGCATAGCAACATGGGCTTTATTCCTCGAATCAGGTATTCACGCCACCATTTCAGGTGTTCTTTTAGGTTTTTGCATTCCCGTAAAATACACTCAACAAGCTCGTGCCGTTCAAGCCGACGCAGGCTTAGCAGAGGTGCTCGAAAAAAGAATGCGCCCCATATCCTCCCTCCTTTGCATTCCTCTCTTCGCATTCTTCGCAGCAGGAGTCTCCTTCGGAGGGCCTGAGGGACTCATCAAAGCCCTCCGTGACCCAGTATCTCTAGGAATTATTGGAGGCCTAGTTCTTGGCAAGAGTATCGGTATTACCCTCACAACTTGGCTGATTACGCGACTCAAAAATGCGCATCTCGACCCCGACATCCAATGGATAGACATTCTATGCATCTCTATTACTGGAGGTATCGGTTTCACGGTGTCGCTTCTCATTGCCGAACTGTCTTTTCCAGCTGGCTCCGCTCATACAGAAGACGCCAAAATTGCGATTCTCGTCGGCTCTATTACAGCAGCATTAATCAGCGGTATCTTATTATCTCTACGCAATAAGGCATACCGAGATATTGAGATTAAAGAAAATATCGATGAGAATGCCGACGGTATCCCGGATGTCTTCAGCGATGATATCGACAGAATTAAGGCAGCGTCACGACGAAACACCCGCTAATCGAACAACGGTTTAGGCTGTTTTCAAAAATATTCCAAGAATTGCTTGCAGTACCGGATAGATGAACACATCTGCACATAAGATAGCACCCAAGCTAAAGCAGAGTGCAGGAACAATATATGCGAATAAACGCCCGCAACGACGCCGTATCGCGTCGATCATAACCCCAAAGATTGCTTCACGGCGATATAGCATCAAAAGCAATAGCAATACGAGTGGAAATTGAGAGATGATAGCCCAACCTAATAGTCCAAGGCTACGGATAGGTAGTGGTTGTTGTGCTGATAATGCAATATATGTGGTGAAAGAAATTTCGAAAGTGATGATGGCAAGGAAACCTAGTGTAAAAAGAGCTAACCCCACGGGGCTTGTGAAACGCATTTTTTTGGTGTGTATTTCATTGCTATCTAAGCGGTGAGCATGAAAACGTATTCTCATAATGGAATATATTCCGTAAGTGACCAAGAGCAATGCACACACCAATTTACCCACAAGAACAGGAACCTGACGGCTACTAACAATCCACGAAAGAATCTGTTTCCACGGTAAATGATTTAGAGTCTCCCCCAATACAGCAGTGAGAAAGAGACCCCACATTACAATGCCTAAAATAATCGACAAACAAAAAACGAACACTGCTCTACGTGAACGCCGACCTGGACGAACCGAAAGATAGTACACCGCTAACAATGCCGGTGTTGGGTCAAACCCAGCAATGCCTAATGGCAATAACAACCCAAAATAATTAAAAACGCTCATTACTACCGATTACCCTTATCAGCGTGAGGGTTTAACGAAAGGGAAGGTCAAAACGTCTCGAATATTTTGCCCTGCTAACAACATGACTAAACGATCTACTCCAATACCTAAACCACCTGTCGGTGGCAAACCAACTTCTAAAGCGTAAAGGAAGTCTTCATCAACTTCCATTGCTTCAACATCTCCAATAGCAGCTTTAAGAGATTGTTCATTGAGACGGCGACGCTGTTCTAAAGCATCAGCCATCTCTGAATACGCAGTTCCTAGCTCCATACCGTCAATGACCAAATCCCACCTCTCAGCTAGCCCAGGGTGACTGCGGTGAGCGCCGGCTAAAGGAGATGTCTCCTGAGGAAAATCAATATAGAATGTCGGGTAAATCGTCTGCGGCTCTACCAATTCCCCGTATAGTTCTTCGATAATAGCGCCAGCACCCATATCATCTCTCACGTAAATACCATGGGTACGAGCATGGTCAAGAAGAACTTCAAAATCAGTATCCAAAGAGATAGGCTCTCCTATCACCTCTGATAATGCTTCACAGACGGTCTTGACTGGCCATTGAGCAGAGATATCGATTAGGTGACGTTTTCCGTCCTTTCGTTCTCCTAGGGGTAAGGATTCGCTGCCAAAAATACTATAGGCAACATTCTTGATAAGACTCTGAGTGAAATCCAACATCACCTTGTAATCGGCGTATGGTTTATAGGCTTCTAAGACTGTAAACTCCGGATTATGGGTAGCGTCTGCCCCTTCATTACGGAAATTTCTCCCAATTTCGTAGACGGCACCCATATCCCCTGCGACAAGACGTTTAAGATATAGCTCTGGCGCAATACGTAAATATAAATCTGAACCATACGCATTGATAAATGTTTTGAAGGGGCGGGCACTTGCCCCACCATGAATAGTATGAAGAATAGGTGTTTCTACTTCAAGAAACCCTGACGCATCTAGCGTCTTACGTAGAGAAGTAATAACAGCGCTACGCATCCTGATATATTCACGTTGTTTCGGATGAACAATGAGATCTGTTGAACGGCGGTGCAGTCGTGTTTCGGGGTCTGTGAACTGTTCAAAAGGAATATCGTGTAGAGATTTCGCGCCAAGAGTCCAACGATGGGCCAGCAGGGAAGGTGTTCCGTTCCGTGAGGTCCCTAAAATTCCTGTGAAAACAAGAATGTCACCCCGATCTACTGTTTGACGGAATATGTGAAAGTCGTTGAGAAATTGTTGTTCGCACACAACTTGGGCTTCTTTGAAGCCCTCTTTTAACGTCAGAAAAACAACAGCACCATGTGAGCGAATGGACCTAACTCTTCCGGCTACGGTGATAGTCCCCGTCGGAGTTCCCCCTGCATGCGTCAAGAAGTCTGCAAGTTGTCCGGCAGTATATTGCGTACTTATTCCTAGTGGGTAGGGGTTAATTCCGTATTCTTTGAGTAAGTTCAGATGCCGAATACGATGTTTTGTTTGATCGGTATATCGTGGGGTGAAGGAGCACGGCGTATCTGTGCGATTTTCTAGTTCGTGAAGCCGGTGCAAGTGCTCGTCATCTAACGTTGGCAGGTGCCGAGTTTCTTGTACAAGTAATGCCGGCAAAAAGCCTTCTGCAACGCCTGAGGATACGCATACCTGAGACAGCGTCAGCATCGAGTCAGCCGCAATATAACGTGGTTCCCATACGGGATCAAATTTTTGGTTAAAACGATACAGCCTCTCAAGTTGTAAGAATCTATTGAGGATACCCAGTGTGGAAGAAACTAGGCGTGTCCAGGGGCTCGCCCCAAAGTGGTCAGCTTCAACGAAGGTTTTTCGGAACATCGCAAAATTCAACGAAACTTTTGTAATTCCAATTGTTGGAAGGTTTTGCATCGTTGTTGCAATCATAAATTCCATGAGCCCATTAGGCGCTTGCGGAGAACGACGCATCACATCTAACGAAATACCGTTTTTCCCCCAAGGAACAAAAGAAAGTATTCCTACAATCTTTCCGTCAGGAGATTCAGCAGTAATCAGTACACATTTACCGTCTGCGGAATCTCCAAGACGGTTCAGCGCCATTGAAAATCCACGTTCTTCTGCGCCGTGACGCCATTGGTCGACGAGGCTGATGATGGAGTCCATGTCCTGACGCGAAACATCTGCGTGACGTCGAATATTGATGGTGTACCCATCGTGGTTCAGTTTTCTTGTTGCATGACGCACTTCTGCCAAGGAGGTGTTGTTAATGCTGAACCGTTCAGCGTTGAGTATGGCTTCATCACCCATATAGGTGATAGCGAGACCTGCTTGTGCGTAGGCTTTTGCGCCGCGTTCGCTCGCACTAATAACGCCGGGGGTCCAGCCGTAGGTTCTAGCGTGTGTCATCCAGTTTTTAATGGCGCTATCCCATGATGATGGAGCTCCAATGGGGTCGCCGGAGGCTAACGCCACTGAGTAGATGAGACGGTAGGTGATTACAGCACGACGGTCGTCAGAAAAAATCATGGATTTTTCACGTCGAGTTGCAAAATAAGAGAGGGAGTCTTTGTCTCCGTATTCACGGATGAGGGTACGAAGCTCTAGTTCGTTATCTTGGTTCCAGCTTTTCTGGTCAGCTGGTGTTCTCAACACTACAGCAATAGTGATAATGATGGTCAAGGCGTAGCATAGGTCGATAAGAGCTTTGAAGAAGTGGATCAGACGGTGTGAACTATCAGATGCACCCAGTGGGGAAATATTAACGACAGAAAAACCGTATTCAAGAGTGTTTTTCCAGAGTGTTCCAAACCCTATTCTCTCTTGAATATACCCCATGAGAAGAGCAACGCACCACGTAGCAAGAACGCCAATGATGAGGGAAGTAACCGCTTGTTTCCACCGCGAGCGCACGGTATGGGCAGGAAAGGCACTTTTGCAGGAGTATAAGAGCACTAAGGCACAAAGAGCAAAGATGAGGGAGATTCCATTAGCTACAGAACTATAGACATCAAAAAGATGTTTAAAGTCTTGGTTATTTCCGAGGGTTTGCAAGACCCCAGGGATAGTGACGAGGATTCCAGCATATTGGAAGAACACTACAGCATATAAACCAACTCTGCGTCTGCGAATCAGGGCGGTAGTGATGAGTATCAATACGATGGCTGATACTAGGGTGTGGTCTACGGGGATGTTCATTGCCCCTAGAAGGATTTCCCACCAGGGGTATCCCACATGGTTTTTATGGAAGGGTGTCAGGACCCATGAGAAGAAAGCTAATGCAGAGCTAATAGTGTAGATGCCGATGACCCAGCGAGCCGTATATTCTGCGTGTGAGGTGAGTTTTTTCCACGTTCTTGTGATGATTTGGGTCTTGGGGTTAATCTTCACTCTTGTGTTGCTCTTCCTTGTGCTCCCCCTCTGCACGTTTGTTTCTCACGGGGGAGGGACTTGTCCAATAGAGTACAACTCTAATCTTTCTTAGGGGTGTTATCTAGAAATTTTTCTTGAGTTTTGGTCTGTTCTGTGGGTGTTTTGTGTTCTGGTGTTACACCGATGAAACATTTTTCCCTTAGTGTATAACCCAGTTAAAGAATATCTACAGCCGTGCCTTATAGACTTTTTGGCTACCCTTGATGGGTTTTCGGATATTGCCGATGATTTCATCGTTTTCTATCTTGCTCGGTAACACACTGCGTTTCTCTGTAGTTCAGAGGCTCATGATCATCTAGCTCAGCATGTCTTATCACCCCGTAAGAGGTGCGGTGCATTCCTCAGTAAAGGAGCATTTTATGAATGCTTTTATTGATGTCATTAATAACATCAATGATGCTACTGCCTCCGCGGCAGAAGTTATTACCTCCATTTCAGATAGTGTCTGGAGTGTTTTGTTTATCGTCCTGATCGTCGTTGGTCTTGGCATTACTGTTGCTACCCGTGCGGTGCAATGGCGTGCACTTCCTGAGATGTTCCGCTCCGTAGTTGAGCCATCTGGTAAAGAGAGTGATGGGCGTAAGGGTATTTCATCATTCCGCGCGTTTACTGTTTCGGCAGCTTCTCGTGTGGGTACTGGAAATATTGCTGGTGTTGCGATTGCAATTTCTCTTGGTGGCCCTGGCGCTGTTTTCTGGATGTGGGTTATTGCTGCTATCGGTGCGGCCTCTGCTTTTGCAGAGTCTCTCCTCGGACAGCTATATAAACAGCATGGTCAAGATTCTTATATTGGTGGCCCCGCATACTATATGCAGCGTGGTTTGAACGCGCGCTGGTTGAGCCTCATTTTCGTGGCGTTTATTATCGTCACTTACGCGTTTGTTTTTGTTGCTTTGCAAACGAACTCTATTGTTGATGCGGCAGCGACTTCTTTTGGTTTTGATTCTGCATCTGATGATTCTCTTGGTTTGCGTGTTGCTATTGGTGTCATCGTTATGGTGCTTGCTGCAAGCATTATTTTTGGTGGTATTCGCGCTATTTCTTCTGTGACTGAATGGCTTGTACCTATTATGGCGGTGCTGTATCTGTTGCTTGGTCTTGCAGTAGTGCTGATGAATCTTACGGAGGTTCCTCATATTCTTGGAGAAATCCTTCAGGGTGCTTTTGGTCTTAAAGAATTCACCACTGGTGGTTTGATTGGGGCAATTACTCTAGGTATGCGTCGTGGTTTACTCTCTAACGAGGCTGGTATGGGTACTGCACCTAACGCTGGTGCGACCGCAACAATTTCTCACCCCGCAAAGCAGGGTTTTGTGCAGACTCTTGGTGTTTACTTCGATACGATGTTGGTTTGCTCGGTGACTGCGTTTATTGTTCTACTCTCAAACCCAGAATATGGTAGTGACGCTAAGGGTGCGGCGCTGACTCAGTCTGCACTTTCTGAGCAATTGGGTGGATGGTCTATTAACTTCTTGACCATTGCTATTGCGTTGTTTGCTTTCTCTTCTATTGTGGGTAACTACTACTATGGTGAGTCAAACCTTCGTTTCTTGACCGAGAACAAGACCCCGATGTTTATTTTCCGTGTTCTTGTCTTGTTCTTCGTATTCTTTGGTGCTATTTCTTCGTTGAAGCTCGTATGGAACTTAGCAGATTTGTTGAATGCTGGCATGGTCGTTGTGAACTTGACGGCTGTATGTTTGCTGATGCCGAAGGTCATGAAGTTGCTTCGTAACTATGAGGTTCAGCGTAAAGCTGGTCTTGAGCCTATTTTTAAGGCCTCAGACATGCCCGAGATTAAGAATCTTGCTGCTTGGGACGGCACTGATGAGGTATGCACTCGTGAGTTCTGGGAACAGGTTGATCGAGAGAAGACTCTTCGTTAAGGTGTAGTTTTTTCGGCAATTGGTAATGTCGTGAGATAAGGCGTCGGTTCTCTTGTGTCGAGGGAGCCGACGTCTTCGTATATGCTATTTGAGTTTTATTCGATTGATGGAGGTGGGAGTGTTGATGGTGTGGCAAAGTGCTGAGGTTTTGGAGGTCTCGCAGAGAAATACGTCTGATCCTACGGTGTTAAGTTGGGTTCTTTTAGTGGGTATTGGTGTGGGTGCGGCTCTTGCCTTGTATTGTCTTTTGACGATTCATCGAAACCCTTATTTTTCTCGTGGGCAAAAACTTGGATGGCTTTTTGTGGCGTTGGCTTTTCCTATTTTTGGTCCCATTTCTTGGATAGTTCGCGCCCATCATGAGAAAAGTTATCAGGAGTCTCGTGGTTCTTAGCCGCGTTGTATGATGCGTTTAATAAAAGAGGTGCTTCCCTATTCATAGGTGAATAGGGAAGCACCTTTGTTGGGTGCGCAAGGGGGGACTTGAACCCCCACGCCCTTGCGGGCACAGGCACCTGAAGCCTGCGCGTCTGCCAATTCCGCCACTTGCGCTAGAGTCGTTTTAATGACGACAACGAGAAATCATTATACACCCATAGACGGCGTTCTTTGCAAAAAATATCATGTCTTCAGTCACCCGATGGTACATACTTATTCGTAATCATGACATGATGTTTTCATGAAAAAACCTCAAACAGATACTTCCTTAGAGATACGTTGGGGCAATGAAGAGCTCATTATTCGCCAACGATATGAGACGCTATCCATTTTGAATGACATTTTAATTGGTGTTATTTTCCTCATCGGTTCTTTTCTTTTTTTCTCACCTAAGACGGTTACTGCTGGAACGTGGCTTTTTGTTGTTGGTTCAATGTTGATGTTGATTCGTCCTTCTATTCGCATTACTCGCCATATTCATCTTCGGAAGCTTCGGACGAAATATCATTCAACTTCAGGGCAAAAGATTGATCAGTCCTTTGACTTCTAAAAAAACTTCCTAGGGAGAGAAAAACCTAATTCTTACAGGTTTCTCTCAATCATCTATTAGACTGGCATTGTAGTGTGTTTACGTATAAGGAACGTAGATTATCACTCTTGAAAGTCATTATTAGGTGTTTTTACTGTTATCTGCGGTCAAGGACATATAAATTCTCAAGGAGGCAAGCATGGGTTTTATCAACAAACTTGAGCAAGGCCTAGAGAAAGCTGTTCGTGGCACGTTTAGTGGCGGGAATAGCCGTTTTGAGCCGGCTGACTTAGCTAATCGTATCCGCACAGAGATGGATGACCGCTCGTACTCTATAGCTTCTGGGCATACTCTGGCACCCAATGTTTTTACCCTATATTTTGCTACTGAAGATTTTCCGCGCGTTAAAAGTTGGGGTACTCCGTTAGCTGAAGAGTTATGTGATGTTGCAATTCGGCAAGCACGTGCTCAGGGGTATTCTTTGCGCGGTGCGGTACGAGTTACTTTTATTGGTGATGATTCTCTTGATGCTGGAGATTTTAAGGTGTCTTCTTCTCAAGAGAAAATTTCAACGGGAGAGGTTCCTTCTCAACAACCTCATCTAGCGGTTCCTCGTCCTCATCACCAAGATATGTATCGTCAAGAGAATGTGAGAAGCCCCCAGTCTTCACATAGCACCCACGAGCATTCTTCGTCGTGGGGCACTCGGTTGCAGGACGAATCTACTGAAAAAACGCAGGTAGTTTTGAATATTAATGGTCAGAACTATTCTGTTGATTCTTTCCCCGTTGTTCTTGGTCGCGGGGCTCAAGCTGATATTACGGTCGAGGACGCTGGGGTGTCTCGACGTCATCTAGAAATTATGGAACAAGACGGAATTTATCTTGCTGTTGATTTAGGCTCAACGAATGGTAGCTATCTCAACGGTCAGCGGCTTCAAGGACGTAGAGAACTTACTCATGGCTCAATCCTTAAGATGGGTCGTGCACAAATTATTTTCCGTCTTATGGTTCCAAGGAGTGCGCGTTAATGGCTTCAGAATTTACACTTGGTATCCTTCGTTATGCGTTTTTGTTGATTTTGTGGTTGTTTATCTACGGTGTTGTTGCTGCATCTCGCAAAGACTTAGCCGTTGGAAAAAATTACCGTATAGAACAGAGAGAATATGCTGCTGAGGGATCCTCTCCAACAACGGGGCCTCAGCCGCCAGCTGCTCCGGCTAAACCGAAGCCACCTGCTCGTGCTCAACAGCTTCTTATCGTTGATGGAGCATATGCTGGTCATGTTATTCGGCTATCTGATGTACCTCTAGTAATCGGGCGTGGTTCTCACGCTGATGTGCAGATTAAAGATGATTATGCTTCGCATCAGCATGCACGGCTTTTCCCTCAGGGCTCCCGCTGGTTTATTGAGGACCTTTCATCAACGAATGGTACTTTTATTAATGATCAGCGTTTGACGAGGGCTACTTTGTTGGAGACAGGTACGGTGTTCCGTGTCGGTCATACAAGTATGCAGTTGAAGGCATAAAGCCTATGGGTATTGCATTTCGTTTTGCAGCACGGTCTGATGTTGGTCGTGTGCGCTCTAAAAATGATGACTCAGGATACGCCGGACACTATCTAGCTGTTGTTGCCGATGGTATGGGCGGACACGTTGGTGGTGATGTAGCTTCTGCAACAACGGTCCTTGATCTCACGCCTCTAGACCATAGTGGCTATGAAGGTTCTGCCGGTGTCTATTTAGCAGATGAAATTCAAACCGCTAATATCATCATGAATGAGCTCGTTGATTTGAATCCAAGTCTTTCTGGTATGGGAACAACGTGTACGGCCCTATTAGTTGACGGCGAAAAAATTGAGCTTGCGCATATTGGAGATTCACGAGCTTATCGTTTACGGAACGATGTTTTTGAGCAAATCACAACGGATCATACCTTTGTGCAACGTCTCTTAGAAGAAGGGCGTATTACCCCTGAGCAGGCACTTACTCATCCTCATAAGAACGTTATTATGCGTGTTCTTGGGGATGTTGATGCCTCACCTGAGTTAGAGCTTTTGACCTTAGAGGCAGAATGTGGCGAGAAGTGGGTTCTCAGCTCGGACGGTCTTGACGCTGTTGTCGGTGTTGAAGAGATTGAAGAAGTCATGCGTTCGACAGAAGATCTTAAACACATGGTGGATTCTCTTGTCGATTTAACATTGGACCGCGGTGCTCCAGATAACGTAACGGTGGTTGCTCTTTCTGTCATTGACGAAGATGCTCTTTCTTCTACTGTTACATCACCCCAACCAATTATTCCTTTACGTCAGTATTCTGATGAAGGAGAGTTTCTTGGTGTTGTTAAAAACCCTCATTCTCTAGATGAGGGCACTCCTATCGAGCCAATGTCTTCAGAACAGGGCGAAGATGAGGGCGCTCCTTCTTCGCACCGTGCTCCGTGGCGTCGCCGTCTTCCGGTAGAAACGAAGATTCGCAATGCCTTGACGCATGGTAAGTGGCGTGGGGAATCTTTCTCCGACGGTGTTTTTAATATGATGACCGAAACCTCTGGGGTAGATGAGCGTCCAGAAAATATTGAGGATTCGTCTGCTGCTGTACTCCGTGAAGAGTTAGCTGAGCGTCCACATCAATTAGTTGGTGCAGCATCTAACGCAACGAACACAGGAATGATTCCTACCGTCACGAAGCGTACGGTAGCACAGCGGGCAACTTTAGTGACCACACCAGCGACGTTGGTTCCGGTAGAGGAAGTTGAGTTACCTCAAGAGTTTCAGGCGGCTATTACAACTCCAGAACGGTCAGTACATTCTCGTTGGGGTGTTCGTATTTTTACTGCTTTATTAGTTGTTGGCACTCTTTTTGCTAGTGTTTTGACCTTTGCCTCGTGGGTGTCGAATCAATACTATGTCGGTATTAATAACGAGAAAGTTGCTGTTTTCAATGGGGTTCCGCAGTCTTTAGGGGCTATTCACTTTTATAAGGTTGTCGAAGAGACGTCTCTTGAGGTTGCAGAGCTTCCGGAGTATTCGCAATCTTTAGTTCGTAGCACTATTTCTGCTCATGATTTATCCGACGCTACACGAATTGTTTCAGATTTACGGCAGCAGGTTGATTCTGCTCATGAGAAGAAAGACCAGCAGAAACCTTCAGCATCTGCTACGCCTGTTCCTTCATCGTCCAGCGTTTCACCTTCACCTAGTACAGCTGAGGAGGCTACCCGTGGCTAAGTTTTTTAAGCCCTCAGACAGGCCTCGTACTCGTCGTTTTATAGAACTATTTTTAACGGTTATCGCTATAGCTTTCTGCCCTATCAGTATGTGGCTGGTGGACCCTGAGAACATTACGCTCAAGCATGATAATACGTGGGTTCTTGCGACAGCTGTTCTTGGTGGTGGCGCATTACTTATTCATACTGTTTTGCATCTGCGAGCGCGATATGCCGACCCGTTGATTTTGCCTATTGTGGTGCTTTTGAATGGTCTTGGTCTGGCGATGATTTATCGTATTGATTTGACCACTCCATCTAATGCTGGGGCAACACAAATTATGTGGACGGCGTTAGGAATGACTGTTGCGGCGGTGACCCTTTTAATGCTCAAGAGTCATCGTGTTCTTCGCCGAGTCACGTATGTTTCTTTGCTGGTTTCGTTGGTGTTATTGTTGTTGCCGCTGATTCCATTTTTGGGTGTTGAGATTTACGGTGCTCGTATCTGGATTTCTATTGCTGGGCGCACTTTCCAGCCTGGTGAGCTTGCAAAGATTACTTTAGCTATATTTTTTGCTGGGTATCTTTCAACTCATCGTGATTTGATTTTGGTTGCTGGTCGTAGGTTAGGCCCGCTTCGTTTCCCTCGTTTTAGAGATTTAGCCCCCATGTTTATTGCATGGTTGGCGAGTATTGGTGTTCTGATTTTCCAACGGGATCTTGGGTCAGCTATTTTGTTCTTCGGTTTGT
This sequence comes from Rothia sp. CCM 9419, assembly GCF_048512815.1. NCBI lineage: Bacteria > Bacillati > Actinomycetota > Actinomycetes > Micrococcales > Micrococcaceae > Rothia > Rothia sp. CCM 9419. The sequence goes on from NZ_JBLXXY010000005.1 coordinate 126,227, forward strand.
TCGTCTCGATGTTATATCTTGCAACGGGACGTTCTACGTGGGTATTCCTTGGTCTGGGTTTTGTCGCTTTAGGTGGCGTATTGGCATACCAGTTTATCGGGCATGTTAATGCTCGTATCTATGGTTGGATACATGCATTTGACCCTGAGATTTATAACCGTGCTTATGGTGGTTCTGGTCAAATTATTCAGGGAATTTTTGGTTTGGGTGCTGGTGGACTCTTTGGTCGTGGCTGGGGTAAAGGTCGCCCTGATCTGGTCGCATTCTCTAACTCAGATATGATTGTCACGTCTTTGGGTGAAGAGCTTGGGTTGGTTGGTTTATCCGCTATTTTATTGCTGTATTTCTTGTTGATTACTCGTGGTTTCCGTGCTGCTTTAGGAACTCGTGATGCTTTTGGCAAGTTGCTCAGTGGTGGTTTGTCTGCTGCTATTGTGATTCAGCTTTTTGTGGTCGTTGGCGGGGTGACTCGTATGATTCCTTTGACTGGTTTGACGACTCCTTTCCTATCTGCTGGTGGTTCTTCTCTTCTGGCAAACTGGATTATTATTGCGCTTTTGCTGTCAGTTTCACATGCTGCACGCGCTCCACATGTTATTGATTCTTCAACAGGTGTTGATGGAGCATCAGATACGGATTCTCAAGAGGGCGGCGTGACTCGTCTGATTTCTAAGATGGCAACACATACTCGAGTAGGAGGTTCACCCCGTGAATAAGGCTATTCGTAAGGCGTGGATTGCTTCTAGCTGTATTTTTGCTCTTCTTCTTTGTTCGCTGACGTATATTCAGTTCTTTGATGCTAAAGCATTAGCTGATAATCCGTGGAACTCTCGGACGTTATATGAGAATTATGGTTCTCAACGTGGTTCTATTGTGGTTGATGGCAAGGAGATTGCTTCTTCTGTTCCTTCTCATAACGGTTATGAGTATCAGCGTGTTTATTCAGATCCATATGTTTATGCTCCGCTGACTGGTTATTTCTCGTCTATCTATGGTTCGACGGGGTTAGAGAACGCGATGAATGGTGAGTTGTCAGGGAATTCTGACAACCAGTTCTATGATCGTCTTTCACGCCTTTTTACGGGAGGTTCTGCTCAGGGGGCAACGGTTGAGCTAACTATTGATTCTCAGCTGCAAACTTTGGCGTATCAGCTTTTGGAGGGACATAAAGGCGCTATTGTGGCGTTGAATCCGAAGACGGGTGAGGTTCTTGCAATGGCAACGAGCCCGTCCTATGATCCTAATGTTTTGTCTTCTCCTGATAATGAGTCGGTGTTGGCCCAGTATCAGGAGCTCAATAATGATCAGAGCGCTCCTCTTTATAATCGTGCTATTGCGGGTAAGACGTATGCTCCTGGTTCAACGTTTAAAATTATTGATGCGGTGGCTGCTTTAGAGTCGGGAAAGTATTCTGCCAAGAGTGTTATTCCGAATCCTCAAGAGTATGTTCTTCCAGGGACAAATACGGCGTTGCCAAATTATGTCAATGGCCATTGTTCTTCTTCTCAAGAGGCAACTATAGAATGGGCTTTAGCCCAATCGTGTAATACGCCTTTTGCTCAGATTGCTATAGATTTGGGGCAGGATGCTATTGCTCGCACGGCTAAGAATTTTGGGTATCAGGATGATTCGTTGAAGATTCCTTTGCCGGTATCGGAGTCAGTGTTCCCGTCAAATCTTTCGGATAGTACTTTGGCGTTGTCTTCTATTGGACAATATGATGTGAGAACGACTCCTTTGCAGGTGGCGATGATGTCTGCGGCTATTGCTAATGATGGTGTTCAGATGAAGCCGAATCTGATTCGCTCTGTCAAGTCTCATAATTTGAGTTCTCTTTATGAATTTTCGGCGAAGGAGTTGCGTACTTCTACATCGCCAAAGGTTTCGCAACAAATTCGTGATTGGATGGTTAACGACGTGGATAACGGCATTGCCTCTGGTGCTGCAGTTAGCGGCGTGAAGGTAGCTGGCAAGACGGGTACTGCGGAGACTGGTGTAGCTGGTCAGAATAATTCGTGGTTTACTGGTTTTGCGCCAGCAGATAATCCGCAGGTTGCTCTTGCAGTCATGTATGAAGATGTCAGTACCGCTGAGGGTGCTCAGCTTACTGCTCCCGCGGCTAAACAACTCTTTGAGGCGGTGTTGAATAAGTGAGACCTTCAACTGAGACGTCGTTAGGTGGTCGTTATAATCTCACGGAGCGTATCGCTATTGGTGGTATGGGTGAGGTGTGGAAGGCTCGTGATAAGGTACTTGGTCGTATCGTTGCGGTGAAGATTCTTAAAGAGGAGTACACCGGCGATCCTGGTTTCTTGGAGCGTTTCCGTGCTGAAGCTCGCCATACTGCGTTGTTGAATCATCCTGGGGTGGCAAATGTTTTTGATTATGGTGAGGAAGATGGCTCTGCCTTTTTGGTGATGGAGCTTGTTCCCGGAGATCCGTTATCGAACATTATTGAGAAGGAACGTACATTAGATTCTGATCGTATTTTGAGTATTATTGCTCAGACTGCGCGTGCTCTTGCGGTTGCTCATGATCAGGGCCTTGTACACCGAGATGTGAAGCCGGGTAATTTGATTATTGCTCCGGGTGATCGTGTTAAAGTGACGGATTTTGGCATTGCTCGTCTTGCAGATCAGGTTCCGTTAACAGCTACTGGTCAGGTGATGGGAACGGCTCAGTACCTTGCACCAGAGCAGGCTACTGGGCAGCAGGCAACTCCTTCTTCTGATATGTATTCTTTGGGCATTATTGGTTATGAATGTTTAGCTGGTAAGCGTCCTTTTACGGGAGAGTCTCAGATTGCTATTGCGTTGGCGCAGGTGAATGATCCGCCTCCCCCACTGCCTCAGTCGGTGCCAGCTCCAGCAGCAGCGCTGATTATGTGTTTGTTGTCTAAAGATCCGGCTCAGCGTCCTAAGAATGCGACAGCGTTGGCTTCTGCTATTGATGCTATTCGTCGTAAGGATATTAAGGCTGCGATTAAGAGCGTTCCGACACTAGCTGAGTTTTTGTCTCCTGATGGTACGTCTGTTACGGAGGTGATGACGGCTCCCACTGCTGTTACTCCTCAGCGTCCTCGTTTTGGTTCTGGGCAGCGTCATGTTCCGCAGTCTACGACAGCGCCAATTCCGGCTGTTGCTGAGTCTACGTATCGTTCCTATCCAGCAAGGGCTGAGCGAAAGTCCCCGTGGGTGTGGGTATCTTTGATATTGGCAGCTGTTGTAGTTGCGTTGGTGGTTTGGTTTGTGATTCTTGAAGGCTCACAGCGGACGCCAGCTTCTTCTGAAGATACTCCTGTTCCAACTGTGTCGGGTACAGTTTCGACAGTAGAGGCGTCTCCTGAGATGAAGGCTCCTGTTGATGATTCTCCGGTCACTATTGAGATGGTGTCTTCTGCCTTTGAGGGCCAGAAACTTGAGGATGTTGTGAATGAGCTTGTCGCACAGGGGTTGTCTACAAAAACTACGGGGAGAACTTCTGATCAGCCGGCAGATACGGTATTGTCTGTATCACCTGAGGGGGCATTGAGCCCAGGCGCTACAGTGACGGTTACGTATTCAACTGGTCCTCGTTCTGTGACGCTTCCCTCTAATTTAGAAGGAATGAATAGCGACACAGCTATTAGTGAAATTACTAAACTTGGTGTTAATGTGAAAGTTCATCAGGAGGAGTCTAGTAGTGCGGAGCCAAACACGATACTCCGAACTAACCCTTCTTCTGGGACTAAAGTTGAAGTTGGTAGTAGCGTAGATATTTACGTTGCAACTTCACCGAAGTCAACGGCTTCGCCGACGGCTACAGATTCTCCTAGTGCTGGTTCTCAGGAACAGCCGGAAGATTCTCAGTCTTCAACTAATCCATCTACTACTCCAACTGCTTCGAATAACGGGTGAATTGAATGGAATTTCAGCTTCCTGAAATGATTGATAAGCGTTACCGGATTCAAGATGTTCTTGGTTCCGGTGCGATGGCTACCGTGTATTCTGCCGAAGATACGCGGTTAGGACGTCGGGTTGCACTTAAAGTGGTGCATCCAGAGTTAGCTGCGGATCCGCTTTTCTGCGCGCGTTTCCAGCGTGAGGCGGAAGCAGCTGCTGTTTTGAACCATCCTGCTATCGTGGCAGTCTATGACACAGGAACGATTACGGTAGAGGGTGATGACGAGACTCCTCTACATCAGGTTCCTTATTTGGTGATGGAGTTAGTATCAGGAAAATCTCTTGCAACATTATTAGATGAGCGTGGGGAACTTCCTGTTGCTGAGGCTGTTGCGTATGGTACGCAGGTTCTTGAGGCCCTTCAATATGCTAATGATCAGGGCATTACTCATCGTGGTATACGTCCAACCAATATTATGGTGTTGCCTTCCACTGAGGAAGATCGTTCAAAGAATCAGTTTGGTCAGGTTAAGGTCTTGGATTTTGGTCTGGATCGAGCTTTGGAAAATGTGGGAGGCTCTTCTGAACCGACTGAGCAGACAGAACGTTCTCATGCGTATATTGCTCCTGAGCAGGTTCGTGGTGAGACCGTAGATTCTCGTAGCGATATTTATTCTGTTGCGTGTGTGATATACCAGTTGTTGTGTGGCCGTCCGCCGTTTATTGCTTCTTCGGCAAAGGATTTGGCACATCAGCATCTTAGTGAGACACCTGCAGATCCGAGTTCTTATGCTTCGGTCAAGTTCGCTCCTGCCTTAGATGGTGTTTTGTTGAAGGCTTTGAGTAAGTCTCGTTCGGATCGTTTCCAGTCTGCCGATGAGTTTCGTTCAGCGTTAGAAAATGTTGTTCAGGGTGTTCCTTCTGCAACATTTGATGATGTTGAGACAGGTTCTACGACAGCACTGAGTGCAGCTGCTGCAACGGGTGTTGCGGGCGGTTCTGCCGCATATTCTTCATTGAATACGAGCGCTCATGCTCAGCCTTCTTCTGATGAAGCTGCTGGTCTGGGCGGTTGGTTTGATAATGCTCAGGCTGAGTATACCGATGAAGAGCTTTATGATTATGAGCGTAATGAGGCATTGGCAAAGAAGCGTCGTCGTCGTCAGGCGTGGACTCGTGTTATTACTGGCATGATTATTGCTGCTTTGGCTCTTTTCTCGGTGACAACGGTGTTGTACTACCAGAATGAGCTAAAGAAGGTTCCTGTTCATCAGGTTCCTGCTGTTCAGGGGTTATCGAAGAATGATGCTGAAACTGCTGTCCGTAATCTTAATTTGACGGTTAAGTGGGATGATGAATTCTCTGATGCTGTTGCAAAGAATGATGTTATTAAGAGTACGCCGGTAACAGGAACTGAGGTTGAAGAGGGCAGCGAGGTTCTTCTGACCCTTTCTAAGGGGCCTTCTCAGTTGGCGATACCAGATAATATTGAGGGCCAGTCTGAGGCTTATGTTCGTTCTGCTTTGCAGGATGCTGGGTTTGTTCCAGGACGTACGTCTACGGTCAATAGTGCAACGATTCCTGCCGGTATGGTGGTGTCGTTGTCGAAGGAGCCAGGAAGTAAGGTTGCGGCTGGTTCGACCATTGATATTGTTCTTTCGGACGGTAAAGTGACTGTTCCTGAGTTGATTGGTTTGAGTCGTGATCAGGCGATTGCGGCGTTGAGTGCTCCTGATGTTTTGTTGAGTACGAATATTGAGACGGTTCAGACCAATGCTGCTCCAGCGGGTACGGTTCTTTCTCAGAGTTCGGCTGCTGGTACGACGATTGGTCAGGGAAGCACTGTGACGATTCGTGTTGCTGCTGCTCCTCCTGCTCCAACGGTTGCTCCTCGGCCTCGTCCGACGGTAGCTCCTCAGCCTGAGCGTCGTCCTGTTCCTCCTGCACCGGAGAATCCTCGTCCGGCGCCTGAGCGTTCTTCACAGGCTCCTGCTCCTTCTGCTCCTGCAGCTGAGGAAAAGTCAGAGAATAGTCAGCGTCGTCCGGCGCCTGAGCGTTCTTCACAGGCTCCTGCTCCTTCTGCTCCTGCAGCTGAGGAAAAGTCAGATAACTAAATATGGTGAGAGGATATGTCGTAGTTGATGTATCTTCAATCAAAAAAATGCTGGTGTAGATCTCGTAATGAGTTCTATACCAGCATTTTTTATAGGGGTTATGAGTTGATGTGGGGGCTGAGGTTTTGTGCTTTTTCTCGTGCGCCGTTGAGTCCTACTTCTTCTAACCATGTGCCAAGCATGCTATATCCACCTTCTGTGAGGACTGATTCTGGGTGGAATTGGACTCCATGTATGGGAGATGTTTTATGTTGTAATGCCATGATGATGCCATTTTCGCTGGTTGCGGTTGCTTCGAGTTCTTCTGGCATAGTTTTTGGGTCTACGGCTAGTGAGTGGTAGCGGGTGACTCGTAGCGGGCTGGGTAAGCCGTTAAATACGGATTGTTCGTTGTGGGTAATATGAGAGATTTTTCCGTGCATGATTTCTGGTGCGTGGTAAACCACGGCTCCGAAGGCCTCTGCAATGGCTTGGTGCCCTAGGCATACTCCAAGGAGTGGCTTATGGTGTTGCGCAGCCCATTGTATGAGTTCGATAATGCAGCCAGCTTCGTGGGGTGCACCTGGTCCGGGGGAGATCATGATGCCGTCATGTTCTTGGGCTTGGTTGATGACGGTTTCTAGGGATGCTTCATCGTTACGGATGACGGTGACGTGAGCACCGAGTTGTTCTAGGTAGCCGACGAGGGTGAAGACGAAGCTGTCGTAATTGTCGATAACAAGGATTCTGGTCATAGTTCCTTCTTTGAGTGGAGGCTAGTGGTCTACTGTCACGTCACGGTATAGAGGACTATACTCTGCGATAGCTGGGAATACATATTCCATGAGGCTCCAGATGATGAGGAGCACCAGTACTATGGCGATGATAATACGTGCCCAGAGTGGTCCGGGTAGGTGTCTAAAGATCCATGCGTACATATTTTCTTATACCTTTGGTTTTTGCGGTGTTTATTGCGCTGTTTGAAGTTCTTGGGGCGCTCCGGCAGATAGTGGCTGCCAGTGTTCGTAGCGTGCGTGAACGATGTATCGTTGGGTGTCTCCGAAGCGGGGGTGGCAGGTTGTTAGGGTCATGATGCGTTCAGTAGGTTCGTTGTCGGGGTGTTGAGGGTTGGGGGCAATAACGTAGATATCTTCGGGGTATACGATTGATGTTTCGTAAATGGTGTAGGTGTAGTAGCCGTTAATGGTTTGTACATATATTTTGTCGCCGATACGGAGCTGGTCGATGTAATCAAGCACTGCTCCATTGGTTTGGCGATGTCCGGCAAGAGCGAAGTTTCCAATTTCTCCGGGCATTGCGGTGTTTTCGTAGTGTCCTAGTCCAAGGGTGTCGAGGACATCTGTTCCGGTGCCTTCTGCGATGGGGCGTTGGTAGTGTGCGCCGAATCGTGGGATATACACAATGCCGTAGGCTTTTCCGTATTCTGGTTCGCGTCCTACAGGTGGGTTGTTGGGGTCGGTGTTATGGGGTATTGGTGGTTCTGGGTTGTTTTCTTCTGGTGAGTGTTGGTTGTTGTTTTCTTCTGGTGTTGCGGTGTTTTGTGGTGCTATTGGTTCGTTAGAGTATGGTTCTTGAGCTTGTTGTGGTGTATTAGGGCTTTGTTGTGGTGATGTTGGTTGTTGTGGTGATGTTTTCTCAGATTCTGCAGCTTGTTTAAATTCTTCAGCGAGAGTGTGCACTGCTTGTGATTGTGTTTGTGAAGCAGAGATATTGGTCCACCAAAGTTGCCATCCGACGAAGAGGAGCAAGATGAGCCCTAGGGTGATGAGTATTTCTCCGATAATTTGTATGACCATGCGCCCTTTTGTATGAGGGGATGTATTTTTTTCTGGTCTGGTGGAGGTATTTTTCATAGATTTTCCGTTGTACGGGTTCGTCGGTTTTCTTGAGGGTGTTTTTAGGTGTCTGCTATGTTTGTTAGGGTCTGAGCAGATAAAATTCTAAGCGATGAATCTGTTGATTTATTGGGTATATGTTCAACCGTACCTGATATGGCGTATGGGTAAATAAGTATTTGGAGGAAAGATGGCAAAAGATAAGAAAGTAATGACGGATAGTGATTTGCATGAGGAGGAGACTTTTCGTCGGATAGCTAAAGAAATGGTTACTGATGATTTCGCTTCTCCTACTCCTCTGTGGTATCAGGTTATTATGTTTGGTCTTGTTGTTCTCGGTATTTTATGGATTATGGTTTTCTATATTAGTGAGACAACTCTGCCAATTCCGGGTCTTTCGATGTGGAATGTTGCTATTGGTGTTGGTTTGATGATGGCTGGTCTTTTAATGATGACTCGTTGGCGTTAGTGGATGTTATGTCTGAGAAAGATACGGGGTCTTTATCTGATAAACCTGAGGTGACGAATCCGTCGAATTTGGCGCCGGTGAATCCTCATGAGCCTCGCCAGAAGAGGGAGGATATTCGTGCTGCCATTTTTGAGACGAAGTTGCGTCGTTTAGCTTTAGCTGGTTTTGTTTTTGCCGCTGTCGCGTATTTTGTATGGCAGGGAATATGGTAAATATATTCCTATACCAGAATATACTCTTGTCAAGATTGCATTTTAGAGGTTTTTAGGTTCTAAGTATTTCTGGGCAGCGTCATAGATACGTTGGGTAACACGGTCAAGAATACGTGACGAGATCTTCCAACGTTGCCAATAGAGGGGAAAATCTAGAGGCTTATCCCCCGCTAGAGATATTATTGTTCCAGATTCAAGACCTTGACGGCACTGAGCTTCTGGAACAAGCCCCCAACCAATACCGTCTTCTACTGCTCGAGCATAGTCAGGGGACGAGGGAATATAAATACTCGGTGATTCTCCTCCGTTATCTTCAACGTTGTGGGCCTTGAGAATCAGATGACGAGAAGAACGCTGTCCGTGGTCTTTTCTATCAAACTCAATAACGGGTGCAGCGTTGAGTTCTTCTGCTGTTATATGGTGTGGCCAATTTTTAAAATGTTCATCGACAAATTCTTTTGAGGCAACACACCAGTACCGCGCTTGGCCAAGTTCTTCAACCTCACAACCATTAATGAGTTCTGGATGAGAGGTAATTGCCGCCATGACTTCCCCAGAACGGAGAAGAGCTGAAGAATGCTGTTCCCCTTCTCTTCTGAGATCGCAAAAGATTTTATCGCATCGGGATAGTTCCCCTACAGCAGAGAGCAACCAGGTAGCCAAAGAATCAGAGTTTACAGCAATGGTTATGCTGCCTTGCCCAGCACGTTCGCCGAGTTCTTGTTCTAGCTCTGCATTAAGATATTCATTTTGGCGGGCAACTCTAAGAACCACTTCACCAGAATCTGTTGGACGTACAGGATTAGTACGCTGTAGCAGGATACGACCGGCACTCGTTTCCATTGTTTTAATGCGTTGAGAAATCGCCGAAGCACTAACACCTAAAATTTCTGCTGCGGCTTCAAAGGTGCCTTCATCAACGACTAAGGTAAAAGTACGCAATTGTTCATTAGTAAAACGAGTCATCGGCGAATCCTATCTGCATACTTGAGTTCATTCAGTCTCTACTACGCTAGAAAAAGACAAAATTGCATACTCTAGAATAGCAACTATGAGCTTATCTTCTTCAGAACATCATGAGGCATCACGTTGGTTTAGGGCGAATGGCCTTCCTTTAGTTATTCTTCCACAGGAACGCATCAAAGAAATGTTCGTGAGAATTACTCCTTTAGGGTTATGGCTATCAGTCACCTTATTCATTGTGACGATTTCTGTGGCTATTTTGGCTCATCTAGACGATAAAATTTTTGTTCAAGAAGATACCACTGATGATATCCAATTAGAAATTATCAAAGGCATTGGAGCTTTTGTTCTCTTATTTGGTGGACCGCTAGTAGCACTTGTTATCCCGTGGCTGGTTCTTCGTTTTAAAAGAAAAACACCGCAAACACTTTTTGTTATTACCGGATCGATGAGCATTCTCTCCATCATGTATCTTTTATCCCCCAGCCTGAGCTATCGAATGGGTATTGGGGAGCCTCTCTTCTTTAGCTCTTCCATTGAGGTTATTCTTTGCGTGCTAGCTATACTATTAGCACTTTTTCTAGGGTTAGATTCAATTTTATGGTGGGCTTTTAAAGAGACTCTTGTACAGCTTGGCTCGGCAATGATTATGATTGCAAAAGTTTTGCCAATGCTTATGGTGGCGGTCTTATTTTTCTTTGTTAATGCAGAGATTTGGAAAGTTGCAGACGCTCTCAGCTACGCAAAGACTTTTGCCGTGTCAGCTGTGATGTTCACCCTCGCTCTTTTTATCGTTACAACGACTGTTATTGAACGCTCTAAAGAAGTTCTGGGAGATCATCAGGGTAAGGGTATTCAGTTTAGTTCAGAAGAGTATCAGCGGGTATCGGCTGAGTCTACGAGCTTTTGGAACACGGTTACAGAACGTATAGAAGGTTCTGTTTCTGCTAAACCTTTAGGAGTGAGCGAACGCATTAACTTTATTCTTGTTCCAGCGATGGTTCAGTGTATTCAAGCTGTTATGTTTTCCATCTTTGTTTTTCTATTCTTCGTGTGGTTTGGTAGTTTTGCTATCCCTTCAGAGGCTGCCGCATCGTGGATTAACCATACGCCAGAGAACTTTTTATTATTTGGTGTAGAACTTCCTGTTAGCTCTGTTCTTGTTAAAGTGTCAATTGTCCTTGGGGCATTTTCAGGACTTAGCTTTGCTGCTTCAACAAGTACCGATGAGCGCTATATGCATGATTTCCTTGAACAGGTCTTTATTCGTCTACGTCAGCAGGTTTTGATCCGCAATATTTATCGGAGTGTTTATACGGCTTCGTAATTTTATCCATTGATTAGACACCAGATAGCTCTTAGAGGTTATCCATAGGGTCAAGAAAGAGCTTATAAAGAGCCTAGATAGGGGTTCCTATCCCTCAAATGCAGTTCTATGAGCACAACTTAGGAACAGGCTTTTATATCTCGCTAAGAATCAGAAGTAAAATACTGACCCCACCTTTTCTGTATACGCACTACGTTGTACCTTAGGGCTCTCTCGCACCCATGAGAGCAACAGAAGACTTGTAATAACCCAGAGGGAATTCTAGTCCCCTCAACACAGTCGATGAGCATAAATATTGCTCTAAACTATCTCCACTGAGGACGAGTATTCCCCAAATACTTCTAAAAAGGTTGTTAAAATAAAAGAGCACCCCTCCGAAGAGGGGTGCTCTTTTACTACCTAGATTTCTATCATCTCAATGACAGAAACGTCGTTTTGTTGTTAC
>NZ_JBLXXY010000006.1:0-136844 GCF_048512815.1 Rothia sp. CCM 9419
GTCGTTGGAAATATATACGGGGTGGGGTTTTACAATTAGTGGTAAAACCCCACCCCTTATATGCCGGAGCTGAAGATACTATCGCCCAATAGTATGCAAATCTCGGTTCTTCGTCTCACCGGTGATAGCAATAAAGAGTACGGAGAGCAAAGCCGCCGCGCTAAGATACATGCCCACGTATCCAACACCGCCAATGGAGTTCAAATAGACTGCCACAAAAGGAGTCAAAGCTGCACCAAGAATGGACGCTGCGTTATAGGCAATACCAGAACCCGTATAACGTACGTGAGTTGCGAACAACTCTGGAAGGTAGGCAGACATAGAACCAAAAGATAGGCCCATCAGTGCCATACCTACAGACATGTACGCGGTCAACAAAACGATGTTTGCGTCTTCACCAGTACCGATAGTTTCGGGGGAGATGAAGAAAGAGAACGTCAAACCGTATAAGGACATGAGCAAGGTCGTGACGAGCTGCTGATGTTTACGTCCAGCAATATCTGCCCACCATCCAGATACAGGAATGAAGACGATAAAGAAAATAATAGATACGAGCTGTACCATGAGGAAATCGTGATAAGAGATACCCAAGCCACCTTTTTCGACTTTGCCAATTCCGTAGGAAAGAATCCACGCTGTCATGAGGTAGAACAAAACGTAGCAGGCAATCATGATGAAAGTTCCTTGAATCATCGGTAGCCATGCAGTTTTGAGTGCCTCAACCAAAGGCGCTTTAACACGCTCATCCTGTTTCAAGACCTGAGCAAATACAGGAGTCTCTTCGAGCTTGAAACGTACATAGAGTCCGATGAAAACCATCACCAGAGACGCTAGGAAAGGAATGCGCCAACCCCACATCATGAAAGTATGGGACATATTGGACGAATCAGCGGTGGAATCAAAAGACATGAGAGTGGTGAGGAAGAGGACAAACCCGTTCGCCAAGATGAACCCGAATGGTGCTCCCAACTGGGGCCACATGGCAGCGCGTGCACGTTTGCCTTCTTCTGCATACTCTGTAGCGAGTAGAGCTGCACCAGACCATTCTCCGCCTAGACCAAGACCTTGAGTAAATCTTAAGATGGTGAGCATTGCTGGTGCCCACAAACCAATTTGGTGGTAGGTGGGGAGCAACCCGATAAGGAACGTTGCGATACCCATGGTCAATAATGCGCCAACGAGGGTGGCTTTACGTCCGATACGGTCGCCAAAATGTCCGAAGATAATAGAACCAATGGGGCGTGCTACGAATGCGGCACCGAATGTTGCCATGGAAGCTAAGAGCTTGGCCGTGTCATCGACACCGATAAAGAACAGTGCCGGAAAAACTGCTACAGCAGCGGTTGCGTAGATGTAGAAGTCGTAGAACTCGATAGTAGTTCCAATGAGCGAAGCAAGAATTACTCGACTTCGTGGAACTGGCGTTTTGTGGTGCGCTGATGCGCTGGGTGTATCTGGTGTGGTTCGTGTAGCCACTGGTACCTCTCTTGGAAAGAATCAGATGTTGTTGGTCTAATACTTTAGGACGTGAGAGGACAGAAAACCCTGCTTGTCTCATTATGTGAAAGATTGTGTCTTAGGGTAGAAACAGCTACACCTAACATCAGAAACAACCCTCACCACACAACTACTTAATCGTAGCTATCGTCGCACCAGCTGAAACCGTATCCCCAGCCTTAAGCTTCAACCCACTAATCTTCCCAGAACGATGAGCCGTAATCGGCTGTTCCATCTTCATCGCTTCCAAAACAACAACAAGATCCCCCTCAGAAACCTTATCCCCATCCTTAAGAGCAACCTTGACAATAGTGCCTTGCATCGGCGAGGTCAACTCATGAGAATTAACTGCAGCAGCACGAGAGCCCCCACGTTCTTTACGCTTCTTAGCCGTTGGTGCAGGCTTAGTAACCGAGCCCAAAGACTGAGGAAGAACAACCTCAAGACGCTTACCATTGACCTCAACCACCACCTGATGACGCTGTTCGCTCTGCTCATCCACAGAACCAGCCGCCCCATCATAAGGCGCAATCGTGTTATTAAACTCCGTCTCAATCCAACGTGTATGCACACTAAAAGGAGAATCACCCTCAGGCGCAAATGCTGGGTCGGAAACCACCGCACGATGAAAATTCGTCACCGTAGGCATACCCTCAACCACCAGTTGAGATAACGCACGACGAGAACGCTCTAACGCCTGCTGACGCGTCGCCCCCGTAACAATGAGCTTGGCAAGCATCGAATCAAAAGAACCGCCAATTACATCGCCCTCAACAACGCCAGAATCCCAACGAACACCAGGACCAGTAGGAATCACCAGCTTCTCAACAGTACCGGGAGAGGGCATAAAAGAACGACCCGCATCTTCACCATTAATACGGAACTCAAACGAATGCCCATGCAAAATAGGGTCAGAATATCCAAGCTCCTCACCGCGAGCAATACGGAACTGCTCTCGAACAAGGTCGATACCAGAGACCTCCTCAGAGACAGGATGCTCCACCTGCAAACGAGTATTAACCTCCAAAAAGGAAATCGTTCCATCCACACCAATCAAGAACTCACACGTACCCGCACCCTGATAACCAGCCTCCTGCAAAATTGCGCGAGAAGAATCATAAAGACGCTGCTGCTGCTGTTCCGAAAGAAACGGAGCTGGAGCTTCCTCCACCAATTTTTGGTTACGACGCTGCAAAGAACAATCTCGGGTTGACACCACCACAACATTGCCATGGGCATCAGCTAAACACTGCGTCTCAACGTGACGTGGCGAATCCAAAAAACGCTCAATGAAACACTCGCCACGACCAAAAGCAGCCGTCGCCTCACGTACAGCAGACTCATAAAGTTCAGCAATCTTCTCACGCTGACGAACCACTTTAATACCGCGTCCACCACCACCAAAAGCAGCCTTAACGGCAAGAGGAAGACCAAACTCATCAGCAAAATCTTCAACCTCAGCCACAGAAAACACAGGATCCTTTGTCCCCGGAACCTGCGGCGCTCCGACCTTATCTGCAATATGACGTGCTGCAACCTTATCGCCAAGTAACGTAATAGATTCTGGGGAAGGCCCAATCCACGTCAAACCCGCATCAATCACACGCTGAGCAAACTCAGCATTCTCAGACAAAAAACCATAACCGGGGTGAACAGCATCAGCGCCAGAACGCTCTGCAACACTAAGAATCTTATCCATCACCAAATAAGAATCTGAAGCAGTGCTACCACCTAAAGAATAAGACTCCGTCGCTAACTTAACGTGCAAAGCATCGCGATCAGAATCAGCATAGACCGCAACGGTGCTAATACCCTCATCTTCAGCAGCGCGAATAACACGAACCGCAATTTCACCACGATTCGCCACTAAAACCTTAGAAACAGGACCTGTATGACGACCCGGCACGCTCATAAACTGACCACGTAGACGTTCGGTGTTTTTGCTCAATGAAAAAGCTCCTTGCCACCCCAAAGAGGTTAGCTATATTCTTCTGCGACAAGCACAAATAAAGATTATGGTTGAGAAAAGTCTACATTCTTATCACGTCAGCAGAGTTCTTTTCTTAGCTGATAGTACCGAAAAAACCAGAAGATTTTTGAAAAATTATGCCGTTTTCGTCCAAAAATTGGTGATAGAAAGACCTAAAACCTCCAACATATCCTTAAGCGCATTCACCGACAACCCCACCACCGTATGGTACTCGCCCTCAATACCGCGGATAAACGCAGAACCAAACCCATCAATCGTAAACGAACCAGCCACAGCAAGCGGCTCACCCGTCGCCACATACTCATGAATCTGATCCTCCGAAAGAGCATCGCAATGCACCGTAGCAGTACGTAACTCAGACGACGAACGCCCGTGCACCATACGAGTATCAATCAACCAATGCCCCGTATGCAACAACCCCGAAGCACCACTGAACAACCGAAGACGCTCAACAGCCGTACTCGCGTCATGAGGCTTACCATAAGCCACACCATCTAACTCAAAAACAGAATCGCACCCAAGAACAATAGCCCCCGGTACATCAACCAAACGAGCAACGTCCTCAGCCTTAGCGCGAGCCAAAAGTAACGCAACCTGAGCCGGAGTCAGCTCACCCAAATCTTTAACATCAGCATCCTTTTGAGCGCGAGCCACAACAGCGTCCTCATCTACCGAAGACACACAAACCTGAAAAATAATCCCCGCATCACGAAGAAGCTTCTGACGAGCAGGCGAAGAAGACGCCAAAACTAATGTTGGCTCAACATCAGAAACCAAAGAAAAAGAACTCATAACTACCAGTGTAGAAGTAACACCACAAAGAACACCTACCTTAACATCAAAAGATGCCGGTAAATATCTTAGAAAAGATATATACCGGCACCTTCAACAACAATCTTTACCCGCCTACGCAGGAAAAACTAGGTATGCTTAGAGATCCAAAGCCCTCTCCAAGCTATCAAGACCCATAGACCCGAGCTTCAACACACGAGTATGGAAATCACGGTCATCTTCTTGACGAGCACGAGCTTTATCACGCAACTGACCCCAAATGCGCTCGCCAATCTTATAGCTAGGAGCCTGGCCTGGCCAACCTAAGTAACGAGCGTATTCAAAGTTTAGTTGGCCCTCAGAAAGGTCTAGGTTTGCTTTGAGGAACTGGTAACCGCTCTCTGCATCCCATACACCGGCAGGAACACCAAGTTCTTTTACCCAACGTTCTGGAATTTCAAGACCACAGTGCACACCAATATCGAAGACTACGCGAGCTGCACGCATACGCTGATTATCAAGCATGCCCATGCGGTCACCGGGATCTTCTAAGAACCCAAGCTCTTGCATCAAACGCTCAGCATAAAGAGCCCAGCCTTCACCATGACCAGAAACCCAAACACCATTAGCACGCCACTGGTTAAGAGTCTGAGACATAGCGGTTGCTACAGAAAGTTGTAAATGGTGTCCCGGTACACCCTCATGGTAGACCGTCGAAACTTCGCGCCATGTACCAAAGGTTTCTTCTCCTTCAGGAACAGACCACCACATACGACCGGGGCGCTCAAAATCGGGGGAAGGTCCAGTGTAGTAGATACCGCCTTCTTGAGTGGGAGCAATCATGCACTCTAGCTCGCACATGGCGCCACCAATATCAAAATAATCGCCGGCAAGAGTCTCCACCGCACGATCTGAGAGATTCTGCATCCACGCTTTTAGTTCTTCAGTACCATGCAACGTACGTTCAGGGTCAGCATCAAGAACAGCCTTTGCCTCCTCGATGGAAGCACCTGGTTTAATCTGCTCAGCAACTTCTTTCTGCTCGTCAATAATACGTTCTAGCTCTTGAACGCCCCACGCGTAGGTATCCTCAATATTAATCTTTGAACCGAGGAACTGGCGAGAGTATAAACGGTAACGGTCAATACCGACTGCGTCCTCTTTCGGCGCTACCGGCAAAAGAGTTTCACGAAGATAAGAATTAAGGGTACGGTACCCTGCAATGGCAGCGTCTGCACCTTCTCGCGCCTGCTGTGCTAAATCAGGGGCATGCTGAACAACTTCTTCATGAAGCTTTTGGAAAAAACCATCTTCAGCAATATACGCATCGGTCTGTTCAATGACAATTTCTACCTGACGGCGCGCCGCAACATTGCCGCGTTCACGCGCATTTTCTAAGGTGCGAATATAGTCGTCAATCGCGGCAGGAACATTCTTCATACGTCCTGCAATATGAGCCCAATGTTCAGGAGTCTCGCGATTCATCAAGTCAAAAATTGCGCGAATACTTTGCGAAGCAGAGGCAATGTTATTAATTTCCCATGTGCCTAACCCTGCTTCATGCAATTCAAGTTCGAGACCGAGTCGTTCTTGCATCGCGTCAATGGTGACCTTATCAACATCATCAGCGGGTGTTGCTTGTTCAAGACGAGCAAGAGTCTGACGAATCAACTCAATAGATTTCTCGTGACCTTCGGGGGAGAACACATCACCGTATTCTGTCTCATGGCCAGCACGTCCCGCTAACGTTGCAGCTGAAGGATCTAGCTGAAGAGTCGCTTCATAATATTCATTAGCGATGGCGTCTACAGATGTGCTCTGACGTTCTTGGCGGTAAACCGCAGGAATGGTATCAAATTTCGACATGCCTCCATTCTACTGGGTAATCCTTTTGTGAAGGCAAGCACAGTCCAAAATCTTAATCTCAAAAAACAGTTTTTAGAACCTACATAGGGCGAGCACGACGCCAAGAACCAGGGCCAGGGCGTAACCGAACACCTAGACTCTGCCCACGTAACAAACGACGCTGCCACTGCCCCATAGACGGTTTCTGCTGTTGTTGATGAGACTGAGCCACAGCAAGTAAAACAGTAGATAAGGCTGCCAGTTCTTCCTCCGTTGGG
Organism: Rothia sp. CCM 9419; assembly: GCF_048512815.1. NCBI lineage: Bacteria > Bacillati > Actinomycetota > Actinomycetes > Micrococcales > Micrococcaceae > Rothia > Rothia sp. CCM 9419. The sequence goes on from NZ_JBLXXY010000006.1 coordinate 6,382, forward strand.
TTACCTGAAACTACCGAAAAAAGTGGTTCTTGCTCTACTTCTGCAGGGGATTCTTGCTGTTCTGAGGAGCGACGAGAGCCAAGAGAAAACGCAAAACGTAGCGACGAACTAGCCATCACAAACTCCAAACAATAGACAGGATCGAAAAACTCATAGTGCGCAACAGCAATTACAAGGGGATATTGCCGTGCTTTTTCGCCGGTTGCGTCTCACGCTTATCGCGAAGAGCACGTAACGCACGAATCAGTCGCACACGCGTCTCAGCGGGAGCAATAACCTCATCAACATAGCCCAGCTCTGCCGCCTGATAAGGATTAAGTAATTCTTGTTCATATTGAGATACCAATTCTTCTCGTCGAGCCTCAACATCTCCTTGAGCCTGAGCAACCGACGCCAACTCACGACGATACAAAATATTGACAGCACCCTGTGCGCCCATCACACCAATCTGCGCAGTTGGCCACGCAAGGTTAATATCTGAGCCAAGCTTCCGTGAACCCATCACAATATAGGCACCGCCATAGGCTTTACGAGTAATCACCGTTACCAGAGGAACCGTTGCTTCAGCGTATGCATAGAGCAGTTTTGCGCCACGGCGGATAATGCCGTTGAACTCTTGATCTTTGCCCGGTAAGAACCCCGGCACATCAACAAAAGTCACTACAGGAATGTTAAAAGCATCGCAGGTTCGAACAAAACGTGCAGCTTTCTCCGAAGCATTAATATCCAAGGTTCCTGCAAACTGTACCGGCTGGTTAGCGACAATTCCTACGGTTCGTCCCTCAATACGGGCATAACCAACCATCACATTAGGGGCGTAGAGTGCTTGTAAAGGTAAAAAGTGCCCGTCATCTACGACAGTCTCAATAACGGTACGCATATCATAAGGCTGGTTAGCTGAGTCAGGAATAAGCGTATCTAAAGAATAATCCTCGTCGATGAGATCTTCTTCCTGATCATGGTCCACTATCAGAGGTTCCGAAAGATTATTTGCGGGTAAAAATTCGAGGAGTTCTCGCACGAAGTCAAAAGCGTCTTCTTCATCTTCAGCAAGATAAGCTGACGTTCCCGTCACAGCGTTATGTTGATGTGCCCCACCAAGGGTCTCCATATCAACGTCTTCGCCAGTTACCGTTTTAATAACGTCAGGTCCGGTGATGAACATGTGTGAGGTCTTATCAACCATGATAATGTAATCCGTCAGCGCAGGGGAGTAGGCTGCACCGCCGGCGCAAGGACCTAAAATGACAGAAATTTGGGGAACTACCCCTGAGGCGCGAACATTCATGCGGAAAATGTCGGCAAACATCGCTAATGAAGCGACGCCCTCTTGAATACGCGCTCCGCCACCATCGTTGATACCAATTACAGGGCACCCATTATCAAGAGCAAATTTTTGTACCTTAACGATTTTTTCGCCATTGACCTGTGAAAGAGAACCACCATATACGGTGAAATCTTGCGAATATACTGCTACAAGACGACCATCTACTGTTCCATAACCACAGACGAGGCCATCACCTAATGGGCGTTTTTTCTCCATACCAAATGCTGTGCTGCGGTGTCGAGCAAAAGCATCAAATTCTACGAAAGAGCCCTCGTCAAGGAGTAAATCAATACGTTCTCTTGCGGTGTTCTTGCCCCGACTATGTTGGCGGTCTACTGCTTCTTGACCAGAAGGCATGTAACTTTTTTCTCGACGATCATAGAAGTCTGCGAGTTTACCTGCGGTAGTACTTAAATCGTGTGCAGAAGATTCTTCTGTTGTGCTGTGGTGATTCATAGACACGGGGACATCCTTGACGGTGGGCATTCGCTAGCGTCACCGTACTGAGGCACAGTGAGCTGGTGAATAATATGATGCCCTCAACTATAGGATGTTTCTCGTGACGAAAATACCTGATAACTACTTATCTCATCACAAAAATAACAAAATATGTTGAGGGCGTCGCACTATTTGTAATAGCTAGTCAGACTAGCTGCCCAAAGAACCTAAAACAGGGTTCCACTCACGCACGTTATAAGAGAGCACCGCCCCACCGAGATACATGGGGTCCTGGCTGACATACTCACGGACCTCATCTGCAGAAGATGCCTTAAAAAGCAACATCGCCCCAGGTGCTTCGTTATCCACATAAGGGCCAGAAGCAATAATGATTCCTTTTTCTACGAGAGAACCTAGATAAAGGCGATGCTCTGGACGGTGTTTTTCTTGTTCTTCTGCTGGTGCGTAGCTATAAGTACAGATAAAAATGCTCATTGGTTTTCTTTCTGTTTCCGGTTGGACGAGAGGTTCATGTAGGCAACCCAGAGGAATACTGCAGAAAATGGGAAATACCAAGGCTTTCCAAGGAAGCCAAGAATAATCCCTGTTACTGCGGTAATTGTTGCTAGTAGTGCAATAACTTGTTTGCTTGTCATAGTATTTTTCCTTTGCTAGAGTCAGGGGGTAACGCCCTCCCGCCCCTGATTAGCTGAGTTATTCAGGAGCGGGAGGGTTTTACTTCACGTGGTTTCAAGAAAGTTTTTTCTTTTCAGAAGAAAGTGGCTTAGGTACAACCTCGTTATACCACTTCACCAGACTCTCCTTTTTCCATCCCTTAGTTTTTCCATTGACAATAAAATCTGGCTCTAGTGGGTATTTCTTCATATTACTCAAAAAGCCAGCGCTGGAAAGTTTGACCTGCTTACTCGCCTCTTCGCCCTTGTAGAAAACGGGAATTTCTGATTTGTTGCTCATGCCTTATACTTCTTCTTTTCCTATGAGAGAGGAAAGACTGCCTTTGCTGTATTGCAGATGTCACATGGAATCTGACGGGCTTTATTTAACCAGCTTCTCAAGATTTTTTGGAGCACCGACACTTGGAATGGTCTTATCCCAAGCTCTGAGGGTTTCCTCGGTCCAACATGGTTGATTCTCGTTGATGAGATAGTCAGGCTCAAGAGGATATTTCTCAATTCTCTTATAAAATCCATTGCGAGTAATACCCAAAAGAGCGCACGCCCCAATAGGAGTAAACACCTGCACCGGTTCAGTGGTAGACATTCCTAGTTCCTCTCTGTAACAATGAAAGCGCTTTCCTTTCTGAAAGAAGCCACCCTAAAAGTGGCGAGCGCCCCGATAGCTTCGTTCTTTTATCCTATCGGGGCGTTTCTTAATCTGCTCCAATAAAGCATTGCCTATCATATAAAACCTCAAGAGAGAACACCGCCGATGAGCGTACCGATACAAACCCTCGATAACTACCTCAAATATGAGGTGAGCCGTGCCGCATCTAAGGCTCCCTACCACCAATACCAACAAGTTCTTCTGCTCGATACTGTCCCCTCAACGAACCTCTACGCCCACGAACTTCTCACCTCAGCAGATTCTCTACAAAACCGGCGATGGGGTGAACTCTCTGTTATCGCAACAACACAACAAACACACGGTAAAGGTCGGCTCAATAGAGAATGGGTTGCTCCTGCCGGAAGCTCCCTCTGCGCGTCAGTCATCGTTCGCCCTCATGCTAACCCCGCACACCGTATCGCACCCGAACAATATCACTGGTTCACCGTGCTCCTCGCCCTAGCAGCAATTGACACACTCAACTCTTGGGGCATTGAAGCGCATCTCAAATGGCCTAACGACGTCCTCATTGGTGACAAAAAATGTTGCGGAATACTCGCTCAAATTGCTGTAGAGTCTGCTGAAAATCTCTCAGCAATAGTTGGTATTGGAATAAATATTAACCTTGAACCAGAAGAGTTTCCCGTCCCCACGGCAACTTCTGTTCTCGCCGCAACACAAAGACCACGAAGCCTTGATGAAGCCCTCGAAAAAATCTGTGAGAATTTTGCTCAACGATATGAAGACTTCGCCCGCGTTAACGGTATTCCCTCCGCACTGCAACGACATGGAATTAGCCTGTTAGACAGTGTCCGAACCAAAATGTCGACATTGGGGCAACGCGTTGTCATAGAACTGCCAGACGGACAAAAAACATATGGTGTAGCAGAAGATATTAACGACGACGGAGAAATCGTTATCACCACAGACTCCGGAATATCCCAAAGCTACGCAGTCGGCGACGTGATTCATCTGCGCAGTGCATAGAAAGACCATCTTTTTTGACGATTACTGAGACAAAAGACTATTCATTACCGTAAGATAAGTGAGCTATGAAACTACGAGGAACGCTTCTACAAGGGGAATCGGTGCGTGTTGCAACCCGATTACATTGGCGTTGCCTACTTATACCAGCACTTTATGCTCTTCTGAACATATTCTTCGTGAGTTTTGCGTCTGCTATAGCCGGAGTTAGTACTATCTGGTCATTTCTTGGATATCTTTTAGCAGGGGCGTCCTTATACCAGACGATTAAAAGCCTGAAGCGATACTTCTTGACCCAGTATTTCATCACGACACATCGTCTCGTAATCCAACGCGGATTGAGTGCTAAGCGTTCTATCTCCATCAATTTCGAGAGTATTACGGGGTGTGAGGTGCAACGAACGTGGCTTGGATATACAAAAATTGGAAAGCTGACAGTCTACGTTCAACACGGCACTCAAAAAGGTCTTTGCGTTCTACAAAATGTTCCTCATGCTCAGGCGTTTTCAGAGGAACTAAAACGAACACAGTACGATTTTAACGCTTCTTATCATGGCGTTTTAGGGTCGTATAGATAGTTCCACATCATAAGATGATGAACAGTTTTTCGTCATTCTTCGTATTACTCCCCATAAGTAGAGTATTGTAAGTCACAGAGTAAGTTTTATTGTCTCAACGAGAGCATGAGAAAGGATAGTCCCGTGGAAAAGCCGGCACCTGGATCAGACGATAATCTTCATCCAGTGCCTCTGGAAGAAGAATTTGAATATTCCAACAACCGTGTGCAAAGCAACGTATATCGCACAAAAGAAGACCGCGAAGCGGTTAAAGCCCTCGAAAAATTTCTCCTCGGTACACAGAAAAACCTTACCAGCAAAGAAATCATAGAACAGACCGGAGCGACGCTCCCACTAGTCAGCAAAATTTGGCATGCACTAGGAATACCAGATATCTCCGAAAACGAAGTGTACTTCACCGAAGCAGATGTCAAAGGGCTCAAAAAGGTTACTGAACTGACCGACAAGCACGGTTTAGACTTCGAAACAACGATCTCAATCGCCCGTTCTATGGGACAACTGACCGACCGAATCGTGGCCTGGCAAATTGAAGAAATCGTTGATGACATCTCAAGACAACAAGGCTTTAGTAACGGTAGAGCACGTCAAGAACTCCTTAAAGTTCTGCCAGAACTCATCACAACCTTACAAGAGATACTGTCTTACACCTACCGCAGACAATACAACGCTGGAGTGTTGCGACTAGCGCTCCGCAACGAAGACGGAGTCTCTGAAGACCGTGCTGATTTACCTCTGCTACGCGGTATAGGTTTCATTGATCTTGTTTCTTACACCACACTTTCGTGTCAGATGAATGAGAAAACGCTAGGTAAACTCGTCAAAACTTTTGAACAACGCTGTGCAGAAATCATAGCGATTGGTGGTGGACGCATCATCAAAACCGTTGGTGATGAAGTCCTTTTCCTCACCGAAACACCAGACGCCGCTGCACGCATCTCATTAGCCTTATCTCAAGCGATTGAAGAACACCCAGACCTGCCACACACACGCGTGGCGTTTGTTTGGGGACGTATCCTTCCCAAACTAGGAGACGTTTACGGCCCTACCGTAAACCTAGCTTCGCGCCTAGTAAGCATCGCAGAACCTGGTAAGGTGCTTACCAATGACGCTACCGCCCAGACGCTCAAAGGCGACGGACGTTTTCGCTTCACACCACAACCAAAGCGCAATGTCCGAGGCTTCGGAGACATAACGCCTATATCCGTGGAAGTCGGTACCGGCAATGAATTGGAGATCGACACAGAATGACCGCACAAAAACTAACAACCTTCTCCGGAAGTGCCACTGACGTTGGCGCTTACCGAGACAATAACGAAGACTCCTGCTCAGTAGTCGGAACTTTACACATCGTCGCCGACGGAATGGGCGGGCACGAAGCAGGCGAACACGCAAGCCGACTCTGCGCACGAACCATCAGCTATAACCACCTCTTCTCGCGCCCTTGCGGTATGACAGAAGCTGAACAAGAAAGCTATGCACGAGAGCTTGCAGCAGAAGATAACACCTCTACAGAAGGCAATCAGGGACTTCTTGGACGTCGTCGTCAAAAGACCACCGCCTTAAACCGGCAAATTATGCGTACTCTCGAACATATTCGTTCAATCATTGGCGAATCAGACGAACGTATTAAGGAGATGTTCTCTCAACGAGCTGGTACAACTGTGACGGGTGCTTGGTTGACGAATATCGGAGACCAATATATGTGGTTTATTTTCAACGTGGGAGACTCTCGTACCTATCGTCTCGTTCGTGAAGAAGAAGTCGAAACAGACGCACACGATATGTCTTTCTCTGCGGGAAGCGTTGAAGGCCTTACTCTAGAACAAATCACTGTGGACCACTCCGAAGTGCAATACCTCGTAGATACCGGACAAATTACACCACTTGAAGCGCTTACTCACCCACGTCGAAACGTCATTACACGTGCGTTGGGAACCGGAAACTACTGGGAACCAGACTTCTGGGTTATTCCTGCCCGAGAAGGAGACCGTTTGATGCTCTGCTCAGATGGGCTATCGGGTGAACTATCTCATGACTATATGGCGAGGGTACTGGCAACTGTTGAGCACCCTCAAGACGCTGCAGATGTCTTACAAATGGCTGCCCTACGTGCTGGCGGTAGAGACAATATTACTGTTGTTGTTGCTGACGTCGTGACTGAAGAAACAGCTCAAGAAAGAAGCGAACACCTTAAAGAACTCACTTCAACAGAACAACACCATATTGTGAGCTCTGCGGAAGAATATCAATCTCAACCCACGACAGTGGCAGAAGAAGAGTCCTATCACGATGAGAGAGAATTGCGCTAAAGTAATTCTTGAGGATATTTCGGGTAAACCCCAATGGAAAGTCCCTAACTGCTGATTAAATGTAGTTAGGGACTTTTCTATGAATGAAATACTACTAAGCCAACCTGAAAACAACACCACTGCGCCGTTCAATGCGGATACCTGCCAAGAACAGCGAACGTGAAATATGGAGAAGAAGATGGACGTTACGTCAACGGAACAATCTCGTGAACTCATCACAGCTGAGCTACAAGAACGCTATATTGCTTTGATGGAGAAAATCCGTCAGGCGCAAAAAAAATACTTTGTTGACGACGAACCAATCCTCTCTGATAAAGAATACGATGAACTTTTTGTTGAGTTGGAAAAACTTGAAGCATTACATCCTCAACTCATCTCTCAAGATTCACCGACACAACAAGTCGGGGCAGAACCATCCTCTATCTTTGCGCCCGTTGTTCATCTCAGCCGTATGTATTCTCTTGAAGACGTCTTTTCTATCCCCGAACTAGAACAATGGTTGAATAAAACTGAACAGAACGCGCACCTTGCGGGGTTATCATCTGTTCGTTGGTTAACCGAACTAAAAATTGATGGTTTAGCGGTTAACCTGCTATATCGTCAGGGAGAGCTTGTACGGGCAGCTACTCGCGGTGACGGAACAACGGGGGAGGACGTGACCCATAACGTCCTGACTATCGGGACGATTCCTCGTAAACTTGCCGGTGACGGACATCCTGAAGAAGTTGAAATTCGTGGAGAAATTTTTATTTCTTCTCAAGATTTTCTTACTCTCAATGAGCAGATGATTGCAGAGGGGAAAGCACCATTCGCAAACCCTCGTAACGCTGCTGCCGGTTCGCTACGTCAAAAAGATGCGAAAGTGACGGCTCGGCGTCCTCTATCAATGTACGTGCATGGCATTGGCACACATGAGGGTATCTCATTGGACTCTCAATACGAAACGTATGCTCTGCTCGAACAATGGGGACTTCCGGTGAGCCCCTATACTGAACTGTTCTCCGATACTCAGCAAATTCTTGAATTTATTGAACGTTACGGGCAGCAACGTCATTCTCTGGCACATGAGATTGACGGAATTGTTGTCAAAATTAATGATTTTTCAACACAAGAACGATTAGGCTACACCTCTCGTGTGCCGCGTTGGGCTGTTGCTTATAAATATCCTCCTGAAGAAGTGCATACAAAACTTGTTGATATTCGTGTCGATGTGGGGCGTACTGGGCGTGTCACTCCCTATGGGGTCATGGAGCCGGTAAAAGTTGCTGGTTCAACCGTTGAACGTGCAACGCTGCATAACCAAGACGTTGTCAAAGCTAAAGGTGTGCTTATTGGCGATACGGTGGTATTGCGTAAAGCAGGGGACGTTATCCCAGAAATTGTGGGTCCTGTGATTGCTTTGCGAGATGGCAGCGAACGAGCTTTTGAAATGCCTCAGGAATGTCCTTCCTGCGGTGAGCCGTTAGCGCCTGCTAAAGAAGGTGACGTTGATATTCGTTGTGTTAATGCTCGCTCTTGCCCTGCTCAGCTGACAGAACGCGTTTATCATGCTGGAAGTCGTGGTGCGTTTGATATTGAGGCGTTAGGTTTTGAAGCGGCTAAAGCATTGACTGCTCCTGCTGAGCCTGATGTTGCTCCTCTTGTTTCTGAAGCGTTCTTATTTGATCTTCGTGCAGAAGATCTTGCCGATGTGAAAATACGACGTGAGAAGAAAAAGCGTGGGGTTCTTAGCGGAGAGTATGAGCTTGTCCCATATTTTTATACGCGTGGTACAGCGAAGAAACCTTCTGCTGTTAACGCAAATACAAAGAAGCTTTTTAAAGAGTTAGAGAAAGCAAAAGAACAGCCGTTATGGAGAGTTCTTGTTGCGTTGTCGATTCGACATGTAGGCCCTACCGCGGCACGTGCTCTTGCAACTGAGTTTGGTTCTATGGAAGCTATTGAAAATGCCTCTGAAGAGCGTTTAGCGGTTATTGATGGTGTAGGTGCAGTAATGGCTCGCTCTATTAAAGAATGGTTTGCGGTGGACTGGCATCGCGAAATTATTGAGCGGTGGGCTGCTGCTGGCGTGCGCATGGCTGATGAGCAAGATGATAATCTACCGCAAACATTAGCTGGACTGTCTATTGTCGTAACGGGCACTCTCAAAGATTTTTCAAGGGATTCTGCCAAGGAAGCTATTATTGCTCGTGGCGGTAAAGCAGTGGGGTCGGTGTCGAAGAAAACGCATTATCTTGTCGCCGGTGATGCCGCTGGTTCGAAGCTGGAGAAAGCAGAATCTTTGGGCGTTCCAGTGTTAGATGAAGACGCTTTTAAGGTACTTCTTGCTGAAGGTGCTGAAGCCTTAACATAGGTGCTTTTGAGGTTTTATCGCGAAATATCGTAGTTTTCGTGGAGTGTCGCAAAGAAAATTAAAAAATTTTTTTCGGCGTTTTTTCGCCGATAAATGTTGCGATTTGATAACAAAAATAACGAAATGGTAAAGATGACCCCCACGTTGGTTCTTCCCAGAAATACGCGGGTTTAACACTCAATAAGTTCTCTTTTAAATAAAAAATACAACTGCGTGCGGGCTGTTATCAACAGTAGGCTGATAAATGCCCTACGGGCAACAAGACCTGCTGGGGAGGTTGTATGAACCCAAATCGTTACGTTATCGTTATCCATGAACGCAATCCCGCACCTGCGGGAAAAATACATTTCAGGGCTGGAAGAAGCCTTGAACTATATGCCGGGTTTTGCCGCACACCTGAGTCCGTCTACAGGGCAAAACCTCAATAGATACCCAATAAGCATCTACGGGTAGACGGCAACGCATTGAAGCCAAGGGATTGGTGGAGCGTTAGGTGGCCTACACTTGGAGCATTGTGAAAAAGACTTCCATTCGCCAAAACGTAACCCGCTCCGCAGCTGCACTAGCAGTTAGCGGTGTAGCAGCAGCATCTTTTGCAGTAGCACCTGCACAAGCAGCTCCTCTCGAAGCATGGGAAGCGCTATCTCAGTGTGAGTCCGGTGGCAACTGGTCTATCAACACCGGCAACGGCTTCTACGGTGGCCTACAGTTCACCCAGTCTTCCTGGAATGCTGCTGGCGGTAGCGGCGCACCTCACTACGCTTCTAAAGCAGAGCAGATTCGCGTTGCTGAAAACCTCCTTCAGATGCAAGGATGGGGCGCATGGCCTGCATGTGCAGCTAAGCTCAACCTTTACGCATACGGAACTGCCGGCGCACCTGCTGCCGTAGCTCCAGCTCCAGCACCAGCTGTTGTTGAAGCACCAGCTCCAGCTCCAGCACCCGTAGCAGCACCTGCACCAGCAGCACCCGTTGCTCCTCAGTCTGAAGCAGTTGTTGAATACACCGCTCCAGCTCCAGCACCAGCACCCGTTGTTGTTGAAGCACCAGCTCCAGCTCCAGCACCCGTAGCAGCACCTGCACCTGTTGTAGAGTCCACTCCTGCTCCTGCACCTGCAGCAACCGCTGGTACCTACACCGTTAAGCCTGGTGATACCCTCTCCGGTATCGCATACCAGCTAGGTCTTCCTTCCTACCACGTTATTGCTGATGCAAACAAAGACATTATTGCTAACGTAGACCTCATCTACCCCGGTCAGGTTTTCGTTATCCCAGCTCTCTAATATCGAGATAATCTCCATTAGGTAGCATAAAGACTTCGCTTTCTTCCTCAACTCATTGAGGAAGAAAGCGAAGTCTTTTCTTTAACCTCACTGAGTTCTTTGAGAGAACCTGCCACATATCCTCAAGAGAACTGCCTAAAGTGAGTTCAGAGAGATAAACTAGAAAAGAAAACTTTTGTCCACTACGGAGAATCTATGTCTGACATCACCCGTGAGACAGTTGCGCACCTAGCGGAACTGGCACACATCGAAATGACGGATACCGAACTAGAAGCAATGGCACAGGAACTCGGCGTCATCGTCGAATCCGTCAAATCTGTTTCTGAAGCAGTATCCGACGATATTCCAGCAACATCACACCCCATCCCACTACAAAACGTCTTCCGAGAAGACGTCGTAGAGGAAACCCTCAGCGCAGAAGAAGCGCTCTCCGGGGCACCTGATGCAGAAGACGGAAAATTCAAAGTCCCAGCAATTCTCGATGAGGACTAAGGAAAAACTATGAACGAACTCATTAAACTCTCTGCTGCAGAACTCGTCGAAAAACTTAAGTCTCGCGAAATCTCTTCAGTAGAAATCACCCAAGCACACCTAGACCGTATCAAAGCAACCGACGGGCAAGCCCTCGACAGCAACGACCGTTCCGCAGGAAAAGACGGACTCAACGCCTTCCTCCACACCAACGAAGAAGAAGCATTAGCAACCGCTCAAAGCGTTGACAAAGCCCGCGCAGCCGGCGAAGAACTCCCCGAACTAGCAGGCGTTCCCATCGCTATCAAAGACCTCATCGTCACCAAAGGACAACCCACCACCGCAGCATCTCGCATGCTTGAAGGCTGGATGAGCCCCTATGACGGTACCGTCACCCAAAAAGTTCGCCAAGCACGTATGCCCATCCTCGGCAAAACCAACCTTGACGAATTTGCAATGGGATCATCCACCGAACACTCCGCTTTCGGTGTCACCCGCAACCCATGGGCACTAGACCGTATCCCAGGCGGCTCCGGTGGTGGCTCCGCAACAGCAGTGGGTGCTTTCCAAGCACCTCTGGCATTAGGAACCGATACTGGAGGCTCCATCCGACAGCCAGCAGCCGTCACCGGAACTGTCGGCGTCAAACCAACCTACGGTTCTATCTCACGCTACGGCGTTATTGCCATGGCATCATCCCTAGACCAAGTAGGTCCTTGCTCCCGCACCGTTCTTGACGCAGCACTGCTTCACGAAGCCGTCGCAGGATACGACCGCCACGACTCAACTTCTTTGAACGAGCCGGTTGGCCCCTACGTTGAACAGGCACGAGAAGGCGCCCGAGAAGGAAGCCTAGCCGGAATCCGTATTGGCGTCATCAAAGAGCTCACTGGTGAAGGCTTCCAAAACGGTGTTACTGCACGCTTTAACGAATCACTAGAATTACTTAAAGAAGCTGGCGCCCATATTATTGAGGTCTCTTTGCCATCGGTCAAAGAGGCTCTTGGCGCGTACTACCTCATCATGTCTTCTGAGGTTTCCTCAAACCTCGCCAAATATGACGGCGTACGTTACGGGCTTCGTGTACTACCAGAAGACGGCCCACTGACCATCGAACGTGTCATGGCAGCAACCCGTGCCGCAGGATTCGGAGCAGAAGCAAAACGCCGTATCATTCTCGGAACATACGCCCTCTCTGCAGGATACTACGACGCCTACTACGGTTCAGCTCAAAAAGTTCGCACCCTCATCCAACGCGACTATGCTGCAGCCTTTGAACAATGCGATGTCCTCGTCTCACCAACAGCACCTACCACCGCATACAAACTCGGTGAAAAAACTGACGGTGACCCCATGGCAATGTACCTAGGCGATATCGCAACTGTACCTACCAACCTTGCGGGCGTCCCATCACTGTCTCTACCAGCTGGACTAGCTGACGAAGACGGCATGCCCGTAGGTATCCAATTCACCGCCCCAGCACACGAAGACGCACGTCTTTACCGTGTTGGCGCAGGGCTCGAAACCCTCTTGAACAACACCTGGGGTGCCCCACTATGGACACAGATGCCCGACACCGAATCACTGATTCGCGATTTTAACTTTGGGGGAGCGAAATAATGTCTGAAGAAACCCTAAGCTTCGACGAAGCAATCGAAAAATACGACCCAGTATTAGGCTTTGAAGTTCACGTAGAGCTCAACACCAAAACAAAAATGTTTGATGCTGCGCCCAACGAATTTGGCGATACACCAAACACCAACGTCACACCCGTATCCCTCGGGCTACCTGGTGTGCTTCCCGTCGTCAACGGAAAAGCTGTAGAATCTGCCATCAAATTGGGTCTTGCGCTAGGCTGCGAGATTGCACCAATTTCGCATTTTGCGCGTAAAAACTATTTTTACCCAGATACCCCTAAAAACTTCCAAACCTCACAATACGATGAGCCTATCGCCGCAAATGGCTCTCTCGATGTTGAACTTGAAGACGGAACAATCTTCACCATCGACATCGAACGTGCCCACATGGAAGAAGACGCCGGAAAACTCACCCACAAAGGCGGCGCAGACGGCCGTATTCAAGGTGCAGACTTCTCCCTCGTAGACTACAACAGAGCAGGCGTTCCCCTCATCGAAATCGTGACCCGACCCATCGTTGGGGCAGGAGAACGAGCACCAGAACTCGCACGAGCCTACGTGGCAGCTATCCGCGAAATCGTCAAAAACTTAGGAATTTCCGATGCGCGTATGGAACGTGGAAACGTCCGCTGTGACGCAAACGTCTCCCTCATGCCTAAAGGAAGCAGCACCTTTGGAACTCGCTCTGAAACAAAGAACGTCAACTCCTTACGCTCTGTAGAACGTGCTGTTCGATACGAGATTCAACGACATGCAGCTGTTCTAGAAGCTGGACAAAAAGTCGTTCAAGAAACCCGTCACTGGCACGAAGACACCCGTGAAACCTCACCGGGGCGTCCCAAATCAGACGCTGACGACTACCGGTACTTCCCAGAGCCAGACCTCGTGCCCGTGGTTACCGATAGCGAATGGATTGAACGTCTACGCGCAGAACTGCCAGAACCCCCTGCAGAACGCCGTCGCCGTCTCAAAGCAGAATGGGGATACTCTGATGAAGAGTTCCGTGACGTTGTCAACGCTGGGGCAATGGACGCAATTGAAGAGACCGTCGCTGCAGGCGCTAGCCCAACGGTAGCGCGTAAATGGTGGATGGGAGAAATCTCTCGCCTCGCAAAAGTTCGCGAAACCGAACTGCTCGAGCTTGGTGTAAGCGCACAAACCGTTGTGGAACTTAACCAACTCATTGAGAGCAAAAAAATCAACGATAAAATTGCTCGACAAGTTCTCGAATTTGTTCTTGACGGTGAAGGAACACCCACCGAAATTGTTGAAAAACGCTCTCTAGCTGTTGTTTCTGACGACGGTGCACTCAGCGGCGCTATCGACGATGCTTTAGCTGCAATGCCTGACGTTGCAGAGAAGATTCGTGGTGGCAAAGTTCAAGCTGTCGGCGCAATCGTTGGTCAAGTCATGAAAGCAACTCGCGGACAAGCAGACGCCGGACGTGTACGAGAACTCATCCTCGAAAAACTTGGCGTAGAACTCTAAGCCTCTTACACCTGGCTGAACACAAAAGCGGTGGTGTTGCCTCCAACGAGGCAACACCACCGCTTTTGTTATATACCGAAAAACCAGAAATATTATTGGTCTAATAAGTAAGTCAGCGCAAAAGCGTACTCCCACGCAATATCACGCCACGCAGTGTAACGGCCTGAACCGCCACCGTGCCCACCATCCATCTCAATCTTCAACAGGGGAGTAGCCGAATCAGCAGAGATACTCTCACGTAGCTGAGCTACCCACTTAGCCGGCTCAACATATAACACACGAGTATCGTTAAAACTCGTCACTGCAACAATCGGTGGATACTTGACGTGACGGATATTCTCGTATGGAGAATAAGACTTCATATACTCGTATACATCAACATCCTCAATAGGGTTACCCCATTCCTCCCACTCCAAAGCAGACAACGGAAGATCTGGATCAAGAATAGTCGTCAACGCATCCACAAACGGAACACCTGCGATAGCAGCACAATACTTCTCTGGAGCAAGATTCAGAACCGCACCAATGAGCAAACCGCCAGCAGAAGCACCAGAAATAGCAATCTTCTTCTGATCAACCCACGGGCGTTGCCCTAAGAACTCCGTAACATCAACAAAATCAGTAAAAGTATTCTTCTTCTGAAGTTTCTTACCATCTTGATACCACTGGCGTCCCATCTCGCCACCACCACGAATATGCGCCACCACATAAATCACGCCACGATCTAGAAGCGACAACCTCGCTATAGAGAAATAAGGATCTATCGACACCTCATAGGAACCATAACCATACTGGAACACGGGATGCTGCTGAGACAAATCAAGATCAGCACGATGAATAACAGAAATAGGAATCATCGCACCATCACGGGCAGGTGCCCACATGCGATACGCCTGATAATCCTCAGCATGATAATCGCCTAATACGGGGGTCTCACGGCGAAGAATAAGCTCCTGAGTACGCGGAAAATAGTCATAGATTCGAGGGGGAGTCACCCACGACGTGTACGAAATACGAATGACTGGCGAATCAATAGAAACATGAGAAACACCAGTCGTATAAATTTCCTCCACAAAACCGGTCGGCTCACTAAAAACAACCCCCGCATTCGACTGCGAACGCAACAAGGCACGCAAACGGTCTAAATCGGCAAGAAAAACTCGTACCGTCGTATTCTCACGAGCCGTCACCACAAGATGAGTTGACGAAAAATCAAACCCCTCAATACGCACCTCAGAACGATGAGGCATAACTTTAAGCCATAACTGACGGTACTGCTCAAAAGGCTGAGACGTTGGATAAGGGGCAAGCACAATTTCTGAGTTAAGAGCGTCAGCATCATGCATGATGAGAACATAAGGCACACCATCAATACGAATAGGCTCAACACCGTATTGCACACGATGCTTCTTACCAATAACCAACAAAGGCTCAGCCGACATATCTTGAAGCGGAACTAAACGAACCTCCGAAAACTCAGAAGAAAATGACGTAATAACGATATGAGTCCGGTCAGCAGAAAGAGCGCTGCTAAGCCACATCGCATTGTCATGCTCGGTGAAAAGAACACAATCTTCTTCCCCCGCACCAATACGGTGAGCCCGTATCTCATATGGGCGCCATGACTCATCGACAAGAGAATAAATAAGGGTTGATGCATCAGGAGTCAAATATGCGCCACTAAAAATACCGGGCAAAGTCTCCTCTGAAAGAGTCAACGTCTCTAAATCTAAGAAATACTGGGTATAGCGTTCATCGCCAGAATCATCAACACCAAAGCTCAACAAAGAACCATCTAACGAAGGCGAAAAAGACCCAAGAGAAAAGAACGGCAACTCTCGTGCAAACTCATTACAATCAAGAATGACCTGCTCTTGATCAAGAGGAACACCCGCCTGAACCTGCGGAGGAGAAAACATCTCCACCTCACCACCGTCTACCAAAGCAGGCACACGACAAAATACAGGGTACTGTTCACCCTCAATCGTCCGCGAAAAATACCACCAATCTCCATGGCGAGAAGGAACAGAAAGATCCGTCTCTAAGGTACGCTCCTTAATCTCCTGAAAAATACTTTCACGAAGTGCTTGCTGTGACTGAGTGGACTGCTCTGTATAAGCATTTTCTGTATTGAGGTACTCCACCACCTCAGAATCGTCCTTAGCACGAAGCCACTCATAATGGTCAATAAACGTATCGCCATGATGAACACGTGAAGACTCCACACGCTTCGTAACAGGTGCTTGAGACATGAAATGTACCTCCGAAAAGAAAAATAGATAATGCGCTCTTAAAACAACGCGACATGAGAACTATTCTAAAGACAAAATATGACGAAACAAGACAAACTACCGCATGAGAACGTAAAGAAGAAGAAACGGCTCGACCCACAACAAACCACTCAGATACGATAACAATACGGTCAAGAGCGCTAATACCAAGACTCAGCTTATTAGCCGGCAACCCTCCACTCGCGGCGGGGTGCCACTGAGACAGACCCGGCACCAGAAAAACACTCTAGACGGTGCAAGCGCGGGAGCAGTACGCACTACCTCCTCAACATAAGAGCCTGCACACCAAACAGGCAACACACTAGAGGAAACAACAGTGCAGATACAGCCCCAATCTACTACAACAATAGTTATTGGAGCATCTATGAGTACCCCAACAACACTCACTCACCAACACCACACAACCATCGAGACACTACCCCTAGAATCAGGGCACACACTACCCAACGCAACTATCGCCTACGAAACATGGGGAAACCTCAACAAACACAAAGACAACGCCGTGCTCATCTTACATGCCCTAACAGGAGACACCCACGTCGCCCACAACGAACACAACACTACTTACGGCTGGTGGGAAGACCTCGTTGGAGCAGGAAAAACCATCGACACAAACACCTACTTTGTCGTAGCACCGAATATTCTCGGTGGCTGTAACGGAAGCACCGGAGCACACAGCACACACCCACATAAACAACCGGAACAACCGTGGGGTTCTTCCTTCCCAAGACTCACCGTACGAGACACCGTACACGCCGAAAAACATCTAGCAGAAGCACTCGGCATCACACAATGGGCACATGTTATAGGAGGATCCCTCGGAGGAGCACGAGCCTTAGAATGGGCCATCACCTACCCCGAAAACGTACGTCACTGCGTCGTCATCGCCTCCGGCGCATACACCACCGCAGAACAACTAGCCTGGGCACAAGCACAAAACCTTGCTATCCGCAGCGACCAACACTTCTACGGAGGCGACTACTACGATAAACAACCTCCCAGCCAAGGACTAGGGATAGCTCGACGCATCGCACATATCACCTACCGAACCTCAGAAGAACTCCACACCCGATTCGGACGCACACAACAAACACAAAACAGTACACAATACAGCGTGGAATCATATATGGACTACCACGCGCATAAACTCGTGCAACGTTTTGACGCAAATAGCTACCTCAGCATTAACGAAATACTTATGAGCCACGACATCACCCGAAATCGTGGAACATTACACCAAACACTGCAACGAAGCCAATGCACATGGACCATCGCCTATGTGCACAATGACAGACTCTTCTACCCAGAACAATCACATGAACTAGCTAAGGCCTTACCCCAACCGGTACAAGCACAAGCTATCTACTCTCCAGCTGGACACGACGGATTCCTCCTAGAGACAAAACAACTACAAAAAATCCTAGAACCAGCTCTCAAACAAGGCAGAAAAACCCACTCACAACACGAAAAAGAAACAAACCCGGCATCGCCCCCGTTCACCTCACAATGAGCTACTGACCGCTATTCTTCAGAAGAAAATTCCTCGTGAGACAGGGGAGAAGACGACGCTAAAAGTACCCCATCACAATCAACCATGACACGACGCCGCACACCATGCGTACGTACATTAAACCCCTGTTCCATGCTCTTGTCGCTATACACAAGAGTCAATAACCCATCTCCAGCAGCTAATACACACCGTTCCCACAGATTATCTCGAACACGAGCCGAAACATTACCAACAAAAACACCCACCGATACTTCAGAAAGAAACCGCGTTAAATACCCATGTACATGCTGAGGTAAAGAAACCGTGGTGAGAACAACAAACATTACTGCGCCCTTCGACCATATTGAGTGTGACCAGTTACTTCCTCGCCTCTATCACTAATCAGACGATCATCATCACGATGAGGTAATTGCGGGCTATACACCTCTATCAACGTTTTCACCATGCCCTGCAAAACATTCTGACGTACCAACTCCCGACGAACAGCACGCCTAATATCTTCTGCAATATTCTCACTACTCGAGAACGAAAAAGCTAACGGAATACTTAAAGAAGGCTTATAAAGATCCGCAAGGTCATACAATAAAGAACGAATATCCCCACGATGAATCACCCCTAAAGCAGGGTTCAAACCCAATGCAGCACAAGCAGAAGCAGCACAACCGTACAAAATCGAATGAGCCAGATTCAACGCAACATTAACATTATCCGTTGCCGAAACGTCACGTTTAAACCCCTGAACACCATGTTTCTTAGCCTGCTCTCGATATAGATTGCGTATCGTCCGGCCCTCTAAACCACGCATCGTCGCAATAGAACCACCCGGCATTTTCTCAATACCTAGCTGCTTTTTGTACAGAATAAGAGCCGCTTGCTTTTGAAATTTCTCTTGGGCAGCAGTACGTGCCTGAGCAATAGCCCAACGAGCAGAAGAGGTCAGCGGTGTAGCATGAGAATATGCTGGTACACCGCCACCACCAGAGAACAGCACTGTGACACCTGCCCTCGTGCACGAGGTAATTGCTGGCTGAGAAATACTCGTCCCAGGACCTAACATCAAAACAGCAAGACTACTCACCGGCAATTGTATTTTCTGCCCCGCAAGTTTTTCAGAACCCCGCTCCGAACCCCACGCAACAACACCTGTTTTCTCTTGTTTAATAACGCAATACTCTAAGTAAAGAAAAGACACTCGATCTTCTAAACGAACCTGATGAGAAGCCGGTATCGTCGAAAAAGCTAAAGCCTCATCCGAATAAGCCATAAGAACATCCCCCTATTCCTCAGTAAAGAGGTGCTCTGAAAATCCTGACGCAGGGTCATAAAAACGCTCAGCCTGAGGCAAATACGAATACCGCTTCAGAAGAGACGGCGCATCAGCCAAAGAAACTAATTGCTCTGATAATTTTGAAGAAGAAACAACTAATGGCAAAGAACCTTTTGAAGAAGAAACAACTAATGGCAAAGAACCTTTTAATGCTTGCCGAATCTTCTGCTGTTCTTGAGGAGTAATCTTTGCTAGATCTTCGGGGGCACCATCCCACGCACCAGGAATACTGCCATCAGAACAGCAAAGAATAACCGGTGTGCTTTCATGTTCAATAAGGCGTGTACGCCGTTCAGCAGATTCCTCGTCTCCACCTCTTTGAGTGAGCTGTTTGAACTCCGTTATATTAGCCTCATCAGCTAACGCTTTTTCTAAGGGTGTCGCCGCGCTGAGACCCTCACGAATACGATTAATGATATCGGCAAAGGCATCTAAAGATGCGTCATTATTCTGGGCTTCTAAAGTGTCAAGAGATAAAGATGAGCTATCAATAAAAGCTTGATTATTATCGGGTACGACAAAATGCTGATGCTCCATCAAAAACGACCATGTACGCTCCAACTCAGCCTGAAAATACGGTGCACTTGAATACTTATCAAGTTCAGCAACACGAACCACCCGAATCGGTATATGCGGAACACCTGGAATACGCTCTGCACGCAAAACATCAGAACGCCTCCACACCCTACCAGCACGCTGAATCAACGACGCTGACGGGCACAAATCCGTACTCAAAAAATCTAAATCAATATCCAAAGAAGCTTCAATAGCTTGAGTACCCACAACAATAACAGACTCAGCCGTCTTACCAGCACCAATCAGCGCTTCAAGCTGTTGTGCGTTAATACGACGATGCTCCGCCGTCATCCGAGAATGAAGAAGAACAACACCCCCATACTCTTGCTCAAGAGCAGCAGCAACCGTCTGCGCTCGCTGAACCGTATTACAAATAACGCCGATACGAGCTTTGGGGAATCGTTCACGCATGGAACGAACCCACATAATATGGGAATCTTCTAGAGAATTAGAATCGACTGTATCTAATGAAAAATCAATGCTATATGTGTCACTTGGTAGGGCAGAAGTCTCCGGTGTAGAAGAAGAATACTCTAATGATTCTGTTGCAGGGAAAGCCGGAACAAGGCTGTGCTCGGCTAGAGACTCACCTGTATACGCTTCCAAAAATTGTTGACGCTGCCACTGCGGTAAAGTTGCCGTCAGCAAAGTGACACGCGTATTCGTCTTTCCCAACCATCCAAGAAGAGTGACCAATAATTGTGTTTGATAATGATCGAGAGTATGCACCTCATCAACCACAATATGAGAGTTTGCCAAAGCCAATAACCGCAGATGAGTCCACTTAAGAGGCAAAGAACCCATCAACGCCTGATCTACCGTGCCAACAAAAACAGGAGCAAGTAAACGAGCCGCACCAGAACGCACAAACTCCGTAGGATATAAACCGCCAGAACCTTGCCCCACACAAGAACTATCACCCATCTCAGAACCGCCAAAGCTCGTGACAGGGGTTTGGTAAAAATCCTCAATAGACGCTAGACCATGCGCCAAAGCCGCAACATTCGGCGTACCCTCATAAAACTTTTGCACCCTACGCATCAAAGCGTTAGAAGTTGCCTGAGTAGGAAGCAAAAACAACAAACGTTCTTGTTCTGTACAATGACGCAACAAAGCAGCCTCTGTTTTACCTCCGCCGGTCTGCACCATCACATTCCACAATCCACCACCAGAACGCAACGCTTCAGCCTGCATAGGCCGAGGCTCATAATCACCAAGAATAGCCTGACGAGCAGCAACCTCGTCCTCCCAACCATGGTAAACACCAACAGTTTCCTCAACCTTGTGAAGGGCCTGTTCATATAAAGCGGCTACCCATTCATTCGGTTTCTCTAAAACCAGCGTTCCGTCAGCCATGAGCTGTTGATTCTGAGCGACCCAATCAGAATGCGAAGCAATCCTATCTGCAAGAATAGTTAGACCCGAAAGCAACACAACCACCGTATTAGACACTTCATCAGGGAACTCCTTGCGGCAAATTCCTACTGCTTGCTCCAATAATGACAACAAATCATTCTGAGCCTGTGTCCAACCGTTTTCTTCAAGGAGGGACGTAAATTTTTGATGTAGGTAGGACGTATCATCTACAAATTCCTGAGGGATATCCGCATCAAAAGGAATGGCGAAATATCCATGATGCCCTAAAGCCGGTAAACATTGCCAAGAAGCTCTACTTTCATCTTCTTCGCAGGATTCTCCCTTCGATAAGAAACCTAGGGCAAGAGCACTAATTTGTTCATGTCGCCTGAGAGTGGAATTTCTAATCTCTCCGGGGGTAAGGCGTTCTATACCGTTAAAAGCTTGCGGTAAATGATCCAGAATATTCTTACGAATGCTGTCCCAGACTTCTGCTTTGCGGGTAAATTGCCCCTGAAATAAAGGTGAGGCTTTACCAACATCATGGCTACCAGCAATAAAACAAATAATACTCCGTGCCTGTTCCCCTAGTTCCTGTTCAAAAAGTTCTTGAAGGCCTGGTCGTAGCCAATGGTCGTAGAGAACGCCTGCGACTGCTGCAGTATCGAGCAGGTGGGCAAGGAGGGGATATGTGCCGTGAGTATTTTCTTGCTTTGCCCAGAGGTAGCTATGTGTTGATACAGACATGAGTGTTCCGCAACGCTTATTGGGCAATTTTAATGCTAAGCATTCCACAACCATAGGATTTGGCTCGTCCTATGCCGTTGAGAAGTGCCTGCTCAAGAACTGATGGGGAATCAACGTAGGCGAATCCGTCTACGGTATCTACCTGAACGATAAGATTTCCTTGCTTTTCGTCTTTGTGTTCGGTACTCAAAACTTGGCGCTGATGATTCATGATGGAGACGTCTTTGAGCGCACCAGAAAGACGTTGTGCAAGCCAATGAGTGAAACTTAAAGGGTTTTCTGAGTCTTCCCCATCAAATGGAACAGATGACATTTTTTTAGAATGGGCTTTACGAATAGTGCCATTGATTGAGAGTCTAAAAGCAACAGGTGTTCCTTCTGGTGGGGACTGGAGAGAAACTTCTTTCGTCTCAAGCTCTTCAATAATGTCTTCTGCCTGTACAGGAATAGAAGATTGGACTAGGAAATATGGAGCATGCCCTGGAACGGAATCTAAACGGAAGAGAATATTGTTTTCTGCCCGTGGGTTAGAAGAACCTAGATTATTGTCAAATAACCCCATAACAGCACGGTGCCTGAACCTAGGGGAATCAAGATAGGAAAGCGGAGTATGGGGCGCTCTCTTAAGAGCAGAATGTACTGGAAACTTTGTGAGATAGGCGGTTGTACTCATTGTGTGATGTCCCTTCTCTAGAACTCTCTGCTGTGAAGAACAATACTGTCGTTACGTTCTAAAGTATCATTACATTATTTACTTGGGTACCTTTTAAAAGATTACGGAATTATCATTGGTATGTAAGCTCATTCAATGGAACAATGTGAGTTACACTACTTTAGTGTATGGGTAATCTCAGTGGAGGTAAAAGAACGTGGTCAATGCTTTAAGAGATGTATCTTTTGTAAAATTAGATACTGGTTGTGTGACTGTGCGTGAGGCGCTTCTAAAGGCTCATCTTCCTGAGACTACGTTGGATATGAAAGTTCCTGGTTACGAATACGGTGCAGTATTGAGACTACTATCGACTGTAGCTGCGGTAAGTTTGAGATACTGTGGTTTTGATAGTTTTAAAAAAACAAAAAAGATAAGTTCCAAACTTATAACAGACGGTATTCCAGAAGAAGCACTGGATAAAGCATTAAAAGATTTAGAACCAGGTAGTTTTATCTTTGACGATATTACGCCTTTTATGCAATACAAATGGGTTGAGTTAGACGATCAAGGCGTTATCAGATTACAGAAAAAGCAAGAAAAAGGCCCTGCCGCAAAATTAAATCCGACTTTACCCTCATCTAAGCGTGAAGAGTTCTGGAACTTAAAAGACGTTCGGCGTTCAGAGCTGTCTTTACCCGAAGCGATAATGGGAATTTTAGTTTACTGTAATTATTCGATGGCGGGGAATAGCGCATATGAAGGGCGTAAATGCCAATCGGGGGCACCTGCTATTCGCTTCGTAGGTAAAGGAAATACTGCCACTGAGATATTTTGGCAGGGGGGCAGCCTACTTGCCACGTTGCTGATGTCTATTCCCAAAAGCTGGGTCTTCAGTGAAGAGTTGCCTGCATGGGCAGACAGAGAAGGCAAAACAAAAGCGAAGACCCCCTCTATGGAACCGTCATTATGGGATGCAACATGGAGTTCTAACACCGTTACTACGTACTGGAACGATAAAAAATTAGTAGGAGTGGATTTGGGCGGGATACCTGAGAATTGGTATTTACCAGAGATGGGTTCACCAACTGACAAAGATGAACCTAGAAAAAAATGGTGGGGCACCCGCAATACACTAGACCCCTTCTATCTATATCTACCAGATGATAAGGGGAATCCTAAAACCCAACGCCTCGATTTAAGCAAGGATGCTACAGCGTTAGCCGTGGAATGGGCTTCAAAAGCTCATCTTAAGAACGCAGCAGATGGACTGCAAACTAATCGTATATATGGAGGTACGGGAAAAGAAAAACTCTGTTTTGTTCGTCATCAGATTGAAGGAACATCGACTTCGGCAAGTATTAGGGCGTCTTCTGTATACCGTCCAGACTCAAAGCAGTGGGTATTCGATTCGTCGGAAGACTTACAACGAGAGATACGAAACCACGCAAAAATAATATACACACTTCATGAGATTGTTTGTTCTCCATTTAGCAGGAATGAGGGAAAAGGGAAAAACTCTCAAAAAGCAGGAAAAACGGCTGTAATTTTGGATGATTTAGGACATCGAAAAGAGGATATTTCTGCATATTTCTGGCGTGAAATTGCTCCTGTTTATGAAGGGTTTGTGAAGACCGCCAAAAGAGGGGAACGAGAAATTCCTCAAGAACTGTTAGAAGCAGCATATGTAGCTACTTTGCGAGCCTATGATAAGACTGTTGCTCCTCACCTGAGTCAACGTCCAGGGCGTATCGCTTATGTACGAGCAGATTTGAAACGCCGTTTACGCACCGCTTTATTCCCGCAAAAATAATCTCGTTGATAGGAAGGAGCCCCCTATGGCTCAGCAATCGTATAACAGTCTCCTTAACTTCACGCTAAGAGTAAGAGAATCCCAATCTAACTCAAAGAAAGCCTGGTCAGCTCTTCGAAAGGGCCTAGTACCTACTCTGGAACATTATGCTTACCCCTATGTGCTACCACACCTAGAGAGCACCCACGACCAAACGGCAACGCTTCGTGCTATTGGACTCATTGCAGAATTTAAGGATATCCCTGCCCAGAAAC
The DNA here is from genome assembly GCF_048512815.1 of Rothia sp. CCM 9419. Taxonomy (NCBI): domain Bacteria; kingdom Bacillati; phylum Actinomycetota; class Actinomycetes; order Micrococcales; family Micrococcaceae; genus Rothia; species Rothia sp. CCM 9419. The sequence goes on from NZ_JBLXXY010000006.1 coordinate 31,116, forward strand.
CTGATAAAGACGGGAAATACCAGTGGAAGAGCATCGGAACGTGGGCTGCAGAAGTAACTCGTGCGCTTGCCAAGGACAGAGATATAGAGCTAAACCCCGATAACCCAGATAGGAATAACCCAGACAGGATAGGTCAGCTTTTAGCGTATCTGCACACACAAAACTTAGAAGAGGCAGTTCGCACTTTATACCGCATCATGTACATGACGAAAAACCTTAACAACGTTCCGGCAATGCATTTTGGTGCACTCATTAACGTATTCACTTATTGGGGCAATGGAATTTCTGAAGAATCACGCGAACACCGTCTAACACTGATTCGCGATTACTATTCAGCAGTTTTACCTAAAAAAGAAAAAACTGAAGAAACAGAAGCATAAAGCTTTTATACACACCAAATATTTTTTAACACTACTGACTTGAAAGGCCGTTGATATGTCTCGTCACCTGACCTTGAGCATCGTCTCATCTGTACCCTACTCTAACCTCAACCGTGATGATATAGGAACACCAAAGCGTGCAACTATCGGCGGAAGCTTACGTGCACTGCACTCCTCGCAATCCATCAAACGAGGAATCCGTGTTGCCTATGAGAACGCCTCTTTAGACTATTCTGTGCGTTCTGGTTCTGGTTTTCTTTCTGAAGATGTCGTGGCAAAAGCCTTAGAGATTCAACCTGATGCAGACGAAAAAGCTTTAACCAAAGAAGCCAAAAAAATTATTGGTTCGCTAACTAAAAAAGATAAAAACGAAAAAGAAAGTGACTCAGAACGTTCCTCATGGCTCAGCGAAGAGGAACTCACCACCGCTGCATACACGGCACTAGGGCGTACCGACGAAACTTTCATCGAAGATGGACGTACTGGCTCTCTTGCTATCGCAGCTTTTGGCCGTATGTTTGCTAATGCGCCCAGCAAAAACACCGAAGCAGCTCTCAGCGTCTCACCCGGAGTAACAACACACCCCGCAATCATCGAAACAGACTACTTCTCCACTGTTGACGACATTAAAGAACGTAACTGTGAATCTGGCGCAACATACCTTGGCGTTGCACAATACACGAACGGTATTTTCTACCGCACTGTAAGCATCGACCGCGAACAGCTCAAGAAAAGCTGGGCAGGATTTGGTCAAGAAGACTCTAAAGAGAACCTACGCCAACTCATCACCGCAATTCTCTACGGAATGCCCCGCGGTAAAGAAAACAGCACCGCACCTTATGTTCAGCCTGCTCTCGTTCTAGCAGAAGAACAACAGTACCGTACCGCATACGACTTCGAAACACCCGTAAAAAATGGTGCTGAAGGCGGATACCTCGGCGCAACAATCGACGAACTCGCTCAACAATATGCTGCAGCACGACGCTTCGACCCAGACAACTTCGGTCCCGTAGAATCCCTCACCGGAACATACACCAACCTTGACGGAAAATTTGGTGACCTCAAAGCTGTCTCCCGCAAAGAATTCGTAGAGAACATCGTGGAATGGATCTGCCAATGACATCATCGGTGTATTTGAGACTAGCTGGCCCCTTACAATCTTGGGCTGGGGAATCCGTCACCGGTAATATCGTCAACACAGGTAAACTCCCTACACCAAGTGCCCTCCGAGGGCTTCTCGCAGGTGCATTGGGGTATCAACGAGGACAATGGCCACAATGGTTAGAAAACGTAGAGTTTACTATCCGTGTGGAACGCCCTGTACAATACACCGACGATTTTCAGACGATTAACCCTCCTTTTGGAAAGGAAAAACTTTTCCGTCGCCGTATTCTACCCCTTCACGGAAAACGAGTTTCGAGCGATACAAGCTTGTCTTTTACTCCTGATAAACGGTCTAAAACCGCTATCGTGAACCGTACATATCTTGCAGATAGCGAATTTATTGTACGTATCACCGCAGAAGATAAAACTGAAGAAATAGATGCGGCGTTAAGAAGCCCCCAATTCAGCACCTATTTAGGGCGCAAAGCGTTTCCTGCAGTGTTTCCTTTTTACTTAGGAGTAGGGGACTCAGACGAGATCTCTAAAATCCCTACGGTCAAGAGAAAACAACGAAGAGAGCAACGCTCCACTGTGCAAGAGGCAGGCGCAGAAGGGTCTGCAACAGTGACAATCTATCAATTTGTTGACGATGCTCCCAACGGAGGGGAACTGACTAGAGTTCCTGTTGTACAAGACCGCAATACGTGGTTAGAAAAAACAGCAGAACTTCTCAAACGACGTAAAACGCTCATATAAAACAGCAAGAACTCGTTGTGGAACCCTACTTTAGGCGCACCACAACGAGTTCTTTTGCCATACCCATTACTAAGGAAAAACATGACTTATACCGTCGAATACCTACACCCCGCACAAGAACGTGCTGGAACACATCTCATTCTTCTCTTACATGGGTATGGTTCTAACGAACAAGACCTCCTGCAAATAGCCAAACTCATCGGTTCAGAAAACATTACATGGGCGAGCATGAGAGCACCTCAGCCCGTCGGCGCAACCATTGACGACACCGCAACCACCGCACATATTCCCGCCGTCAGCTACGGGTACCAGTGGTTTCCACTCAACCAGCTCTTAGACAGTTCCTTACACAGCATTAACCTAGCCTGCGACTACGTGAACCAATGGCTAGACAAAGAATGTGCAGACTACGATGGGATAACGCTCCTCGGCTTCTCACAAGGTATGGCATTAGCAACAAGTATTGCGCGACGCTATCCCGAAAAAATATCAGCAATTATTGGCCTTAGCGGATACATCATTGAAACAGAAGAATGGGCTAAAACCACACAACAACTCAAACAACGACAAATACCAGTCTTCTACGGTTACGGCGACCAAGACCCCATTATTCCTACCGAAAAAGAAGAATATACTCGCTCATGGTTAGAAGAAAACACTAACCCCGAAATACACGAATACTCTGGAATGGCTCACAGCATCTGCCCACAAGAAATACAGCACGTAGCGTCATTTATCCAGAAAAATATACTCCCGTTAACATAGCTATAGTGAGGAAAACAGCTACGCTACACGTGTACCGAATCTTAACTGCAACCGGTATATACAGTAATTTACTGTTTACTTTCAGAGGCGACCTCAACAGTAATACCGTTGAGCGTTACCGTGTCGCCATGGCGTAGCTGCTTTCCGCGGGCCTCTTCAATATCACCGTTAACCTTCACAAGACCATCTTGAATGAGTTCACGGGCATGAACACCGTTCTCTACTAAAGCCGCAAGTTTAAGAAACTGCCCTAGCCGGATACTCTCATCACGAATAAAAATACGTTCAACATTACTCATAACTAATACTCTAACCGATGAACCAGCAGGCAAAAGACCTACGCTTTAACTCAAGACGTATCACACCGCTCAGTAACAGAACGAACCATAATAATAAGGTACTCTTAGACAACGCGTACAGATACGCACAGACACTATAAAACAACCCCTGCACGTCGTCTCCAGCGGCGGGGCACTAGGAGTAATAATGGCAGAAAAAACAGTTCTCGATAACGTCATCACCTTGGCAAAACGCCGAGGCTTCGTCTTCCAAGCCGGCGAAATCTACGGCGGAACACGATCAGCGTGGGACTACGGCCCCCTAGGTGCTGAACTCAAAGAGAACATTCGCCAACAATGGTGGCAAACATTTGTACGCGGACGCGAAGACATGGTTGGACTCGACTCTTCCGTCATCCTCCCCACCAAAATTTGGGAAGCATCCGGTCACGTAGAAACCTTCACCGACCCCTTGGTTGAATGCCTCTCATGCCACACCCGCCTACGACAAGACCACCTCATCGAAGCCTACGAAGAGAAAAAAGGTCGCGCACCAGAAAACGGCATGGCAGACATCGCCTGCCCCAAATGCGGTACACGCGGACAATGGACCGAACCACAAAACTTCTCTGGTCTGATGAAAACCTACCTCGGACCAGTCGATAACGAAGAAGGCCTACACTTCCTCCGCCCCGAAACAGCGCAGGGAATCTTCGTAAACTTCAACAACGTGGTAACTGCTGCACGCAAACGCCCACCCTTCGGCATCGGACAAATTGGTAAAGCCTTCCGCAACGAAATCACCCCAGGAAACTTCATCTTCCGAACCCGCGAGTTTGAACAGATGGAGATCGAATTCTTCACCCACCCTGAAGAAGCACCACAACACTTTGAACAATGGGTTGAAGACTGCTGGAACTGGTTTGTTGACCTAGGTATCAACCCAGATAACATGCGGAAATTTGATGTTCCTGAAGACGACCGTGCCCACTACTCTGCCGGAACCATCGACATCGAATACAAATTTGGTTTCCAAGGCAACCCTTGGGGCGAACTCATGGGTGTTGCAAACCGTACAGACTACGACCTTGGTGTGCATAACAAACACTCAAACGCTAAGCTTGAATACTTTGACCAAGGAACCGGCGAACGCTACGTACCTTATGTTATTGAACCGTCCTTCGGACTCACCCGCTCTATGATGGCGTTCCTTGTAGATGCGTATCTAGAAGATGAAGCACCTAATACTAAAGGTGGAGTAGACAAGCGTACTGTGCTTAAACTTGATCCTCGTCTTGCACCTGTTAAAGCAGCGGTGTTGCCACTATCTAAAAAAGAAGATTTGGTGCCAACAGCAAAGAACCTTGCACAGCAGCTTCGTCGTCAATGGAATGTTGATTATGATGACTCTGGCGCTATTGGACGTCGTTACCGCCGTCAAGATGAGATTGGTACACCGTTTTGCATCACTGTAGATTTTGACACTCTTGAAGACCAGGCAGTGACGATTCGTGAACGTGACACAATGAATCAAGAACGTGTTTCTTTGGACAAGGTACAAAGCTATCTTGCTGAAAAACTTCTAGGGTAAAACCTAGGTTCATTCTTATAGAAATTCATAATTCTTATGGTGTCTGGTGCTATCTTCGTGGTGGTGTCAGACACCATTTTTATATCTAAGGATAAAGAATGAAAAAAGAGACAAAAAACTTATACGTCATATCAATAATTGTCGCAACCTTATTTATGCTTACGTTTATATTGACGGCTTCAGGACTGCTGAGTTTATTTTTTGATTCTGATACAGAAAATAGCTTAGATGCAACCAATTACCTGTCATTTGTATCTATCTCTTAAATTTTCTGGGTTAGCTCAATAGAACCCCCTACTCTAAGCCTCATCTATGGGTGATGTTCTATGGGGTTACTAAGAGATACTGCTCTAACCTTGTGTATCTTCTCGTTATTGCTTGGGGTCGAGATGATTCGGGTTTTGTTTCATTTTCCTGTTCGACTGCCATTCTTGGTCTTCTCTATAAAGTTTCTTGAATCCGTAGTAGAGAAAGCGAATCACCAATACAACTATTGCTAAAGATACGATTATGCTGATTAGGGCGAGAATGGAAATAACAAGGTGAGTCATAAATTTATTCGCTCCTTAGTCATTTTTGATGGCTTGACGAATATCTATAAGTATCGGTTCTTGCAAACCATCAAATGAGATGCAAGTCACTATACACTACTTGTGTGGGGTGTTCAAGGAACTTATTGGATTCTCTGACATGGGGGAAGAATTATCTCTCAAGGAAGGGAGATTTGCCTCCCCCCCACTGGCGTGGGGAAGAGCATATTTTCGAGTATTTTCAGCAAGAGTAAAAGGAATTACCCCCACTGGCGTGGGGAAGAGTTTTGATGCTGGAACTGGTGCCAAGGTAAGACGGAATTACCCCCACTGGCGTGGGGAAGAGTCCGGAGCTAAAGGATACCTCTTCAGCCGCTTGGAATTACCCCCACTGGCGTGGGGAAGAGAAACTACAGTTTATTGCTCGTAGTATTCAAACGGAATTACCCCCACTGGCGTGGGGAAGAGTTTTTTCGCCGTTTGGTTTACCGACATATAGTGGAATTACCCCCCCCCACTGGCGTGGGGAAGAGCTTTTCTCGCCTTGGAAAAACAACAGGCTCAAGGAATTACCCCCACTGGCGTGGGGAAGAGTCCTAAACCTAACAGCACGAACATGATTTGAAGGAATTACCCCCACTGGCGTGGGGAAGAGGGACTAGCCCTTTAATGATCTCAAGGATAGTCGGAATTACCCCCACTGGCGTGGGGAAGAGTGGTCATTGTTTTATTACGAATGAGGATGTTAGGAATTACCCCCACTGGCGTGGGGAAGAGTAGCTTCATTAACTTTCCACGCTGCAAAACTCGGAATTACCCCCACTGGCGTGGGGAAGAGTCTCTCGCCAATACTACGGTAGCGGGGATTACGGAATTACCCCCACTGGCGTGGGGAAGAGCTTTGCAACCTACAACCCGCTAGCGAAAAATGGGAATTACCCCCACTGGCGTGGGGAAGAGTATTAGCTCTGGAAGCTTCGGCAAATATGGCAGGAATTACCCCCACTGGCGTGGGGAAGAGCTTGGCTAATAATAATGCCCCTTTTTCTTGCGGGAATTACCCCCACTGGCGTGGGGAAGAGTTCTGCCACTGCCAGAATGACCTTAATAGGAGGGAATTACCCCCACTGGCGTGGGGAAGAGTCACCGCAACCACCACAAACAAACACATCGCGGGAATTACCCCCACTGGCGTGGGGAAGAGCGCTTTCTTTGCTGGGTAAGATTTATGAGAATGGAATTACCCCCACTGGCGTGGGGAAGAGCTTTCCAATACTCATTGAGCCAGTATTTCTCCGGAATTACCCCCACTGGCGTGGGGAAGAGAAGTTCCTGAGCCAAAAGAAAAGCTAAGGATAGGAATTACCCCCACTGGCGTGGGGAAGAGAGAACACCAGAAACGGGTCATGCCACATTTGGGGAATTACCCCCACTGGCGTGGGGAAGAGGCTCTCTAATACTGCCCAAGCATCACGCGCTTGGAATTACCCCCACTGGCGTGGGGAAGAGCCCCGCAGGAGGGTAAAAGCACCACTATTTCCGGAATTACCCCCACTGGCGTGGGGAAGAGACTACCTGACCAGCAATTATTCCATAGAAAAAGCGAAAATATCAAAGTTTTTGATATTTAGCTGCATTTATGTATCTCCAAGGAATAGATATTTATGGAGCGTTCTCAAACAACGCGCATGCTGGTGTGTTTAGATTTTTACGACGGGTAGTGACGCAGTGCTGAGTGAGGCAGGGGAATGTGCTTGTTCCCAGTCTTTTCTGAGAATCGCTTTAATCATGGAGTCGTGGTATTTGCCGTCGTAGTAGAGTGCTTCACGGCGGCGTCCCTCACAGACGAAGCCGCATGAGGTGTACACGTATCGTGCTCGTGCGTTGAAGTCGAATACTTCGAGTTCGATGCGGTTCAGCTTGAGCACCGCGAAGGCGTAGTTGACCATCATTTGTGTGGTTTCGGTGCCGAGCCCGTGGCCTCGTCCTTTTTGTCCGATGATGATTCGGTAGTTGACGGACTTGTTTTGAGGTGAGTAGTCGTTGAATACGGCTTCGCCTACGTATTCGTTGTGTTTGAGTGAATATATTGCTAAGTCGAGTCTGTTGTTTTGGTTGTTTCGTGTGTCGTACCAGCTTTTTGCGTGTTTGACGGTACGTTCATTGCGGTTTAGTGCTTCTTGTGTGGAGTGTACTGCCCCTGTTTTGATGAGTACTTCTGGTTCTGCGAGGATGTTCATCATTGCTTGGGTTGATTCCTCGTTGAAGGGGCGTAGTTCGACGAGTTTTCCGGTGAGGGTGGGTTTGGTGGCGAACATGTTGGTGGGTGTGTTAACTTGTGTGCGCATGTTCTCATTTTAAGTCAGATAAGTGCGTTTTTACCTCAACTGTTGGTGTGGGTTTTCATTCTCTTGGATGAATTTTTTCTGAACGATTCTAGATGTTGTTCCGGTGTGCTTCTGCGCTATGGTGGTGTACAGAACATATTAATAATTCGATGATTTTGAGGCAGGTTTTTGGTGGATAATTATACTTTTCGTCCGTGGCGTGAGGGCGATGATTTAGAACTTCTTCAGCTTTGGGGTGACGCTGAATCTTCGGGGTACGATTCTTTTCGTGCGATGTTTCGCCCTGATCAGGATTCTGGCCCGTGGTCTCGTACTCTTGTAGCGGAACATCATGGTGTTGCGGTTGCTGCCGCCACTGTCTATGAGACGTCTTTACATGTTCAACGGTTGTGGGCGTATATTGAGGTTGCCGTTGACCATCGTCGGCAGGGGCTTGGTGCTGAACTGTTTCGCCGTTTGCAAGAGCTTGCTTCATCTTCGCCTTCGGGTGTTCAGGCTTTGCGGTCTAAGGTTCAAGAAGGCTCTGCTGGTGCTTCCTTCGCTCAGGCTATGGGGTTGGGGGTTATTCAGCGTAGTCAGATTGTGAAAGTTGCTTCGGGTTCTGTGCCTGAGGTTCCTTTGCGTGTTGATTCTTCGGGGCAGCCTATGCAGGTTATTGAAAATATTGCTACGGGCTCTGTTGAGCTAACACAAAAGATGTGGGAGTTCTATTCTCGTTCTCACCGTTGGGATCCTCCTGCTGAGATTTCTTTGGGGCAGGTTAACCGTTTGTTCTTATCAGATGAGGCTGAAGCGCTTGGCGCAATTGTGCTACGTGACTTTGATTCCTCTGATGATTTTTCGGGGCAGCCTCCCATCAAGGCTTTTGTGGTGAGTTACCGACCGTTAGAGCAAGAGTTACCGGGGCGTCAACTAGCTGATGATGAGGCGACTGAGATTCTCTTAGGCTATGACTTTGATGATGTTGCTGCACGTGAGGCTATTATGCAGTTGCTGTATGTTCTAGTTCATCAGTACCCAGTCATCTTAGAGGTAGATGAGTCGATGGAAGACTTGCAGGTGATGATTAATCAGCTGGTGAAGATGGGTTCTGCTCAGGTTCTTGATACAACGTTGGTGGTTGCACACTAGCAGTCTTCTGCTTTTCTGCTAGGCCGCTGTGATGCGTGCTTGGCTGAGTGTTTGTCGTATTTGTGTCACAATTGCTAGGTGACTGAAATATCGCAGACTTTTTCAAAGACTCAACAGCTAAAACTTCCGCCCTTACAATTAGGTAAGTTCACGGTACAGACGCCGGTTGTTCTTGCCCCTATGGCTGGGGTAACTAATAAGGCTTTTCGTCGTTTGTGCCGTGAATATGGTGGCGGTTTGTATGTGACAGAGATGGTGACGGCTCGTTCTTTGGTGGAGCGTCGTCCTGAGTCTTTACGCATTATTGAACATGACGATGATGAGCAGATTCGTTCTATTCAGATTTATGGTGTTGATGCCGTGAATGTGGGTAAAGCGGTTCGTCTTGTGGTGGAAGAAGATCGTGCTGACCATATTGATCTAAACTTTGGTTGTCCTGTTCCTAAAGTGACGAAGCTTGGTGGCGGTTCTGCTTTACCGTGGAAGACTGATTTGTTCACTGCCATCGTAAAAACTGCGGTTGATGAAGCTTCTCGTGCGGATGTTCCTGTCACTATTAAGATGCGTAAAGGCATTGATGATGAGCATCTGACCTTTTTGGAGTCTGCGAAGATTGCTCGTGATAGTGGCGTTGCTGCTATTGCGTTGCATGGTCGTACCATGGAGCAACATTATTCTGGTCATGCCGATTGGGATGCTATCGCTCAGCTACGTGAGGCTATCCCCGATATTCCTATTCTTGGTAACGGCGATATTTTTAGTGCGGAAGATGCTATTGCTATGGTCGAGCAGACCGGTGTTGACGGTATTGTGGTGGGTCGTGGCTGTCAGGGTAGGCCGTGGCTTTTTGGTGATTTACAGAATGCTTTTGAAGGTTCTGCTGAGCGTATTAAACCTGGTGTTTCTGAGGTTGCGCAGATGATTTATCGTCATGCTGAGCTTCTTGTTGAGACTTTTGGTGATGAGCTCAAGGGGCTTCGCGAGATTCGTAAACATGTGGGCTGGTATTTTCATGGGTATCCTGTGGGCGGTCAGCTACGTCAAAAGATGGCTACTGTTCCTGATTTAGCGAGTTTTCGTGAATATCTGGCTGAGTTGGACCACAGTATTGGTTATCCTGGTGCTGCTGTGGAGGGTCCACGTGGTCGTGCCGGTAATCCGAAGAAACCTCATCTTCCCCATGGATGGTTAGATTCGCGTATCCTTGGTGATGCAGAACGTCTTGGTTTGGTCGGGGCAGAGCTCGACATTTCGGGTGGATAATATTGCAATAGTGATGGGCTGGTAACGATGAAGAATGTACCTGTTGACGGTTTAGTTGAAGGCAACGAGTTGACGGAGACTCCCGGCTATGTGGCTGAGGATGTGGAGCGTTGGGTGCCTGAGCATCATCGTAATGTGTATCGTTCTGCTTTTGAACGGGATCGTGCCCGCGTCTTGCATTCTTCTGCGTTACGTCGTCTAGGCGCTAAAACACAGGTGATGGATCCAGACACCGATGATTTTATTCGTACGCGTTTGACGCATTCTCTTGAGGTTGCTCAGATTGGTCGTGAAGTGGGTCGGATGCTTGGCTGTGACCCTGATGTTGTTGATACTGCTTGTTTAGCTCATGATTTGGGGCACCCTCCTTTTGGGCATAATGGGGAGACTGCTTTAAACGAGTTAGCAGCAGATGCTGGCGGGTTTGAAGGGAACGCGCAAACTTTACGTTTGCTCAGCCGTCTTGAGCCGAAGGTTATTGGTCATGATGGTTCTTCTGCTGGGTTAAATCTTACTCGTGCTTCTTTGGACGCGTGTTGTAAGTACCCTTGGACTCTTGCCGAGGCTCCTGCGCGTGCTGATGGGCGACCTAATCGTAAATTTGGTGTGTATCAGGACGATCAACCTGTCTTTGAGTGGATTCGTCAGGGTGCTATTGCGCAGGACGGCTCTTCTTTGCCTGCTAAGTGTATGGAAGCTCAAGTGATGGATTTAGCCGATGACATCTCGTATTCGGTACATGACGTTGAGGACGCTGTTTTTGGTGGGCATATTCAGTTAGAAGATTTATTAGACCCCGCAAAACGTGAAGAAGTTTTTTCAAAGACTCAACAGTGGTATCTTCCGCATGTTTCTGAGTTGGAGCTTGAGCAGGCGTTGTCTCGTCTTGAGGGCCTGCCTCAATGGGTGAAATATATGAGTGGTACTCGTTCATCGATGGCTGCGTTTAAGGCGTTGACTTCTAAACTGATTGGTCGTTTTGCGGCTTCTGCAATGGAAGCTACGCGTGCACAGTACGGTAAGGATCGACCTCTTGTCCGTTATACTGCGGAGCTCATCATCCCTAATTCTACGGTGCATGAGATTGCTGTTCTTAAGGGTATTGCTACAGCTTTCGTGATGAGTGTTCGTGACGCTCAACCTCATTATGAGAACCAGCGTGAAATTTTGAGTGTGCTGGTAGAAGCTCTCTTAGACGAACCAAAGTATTTGGCGTCTTCTTTTGCCGCTGATATGCAGGAGCTTGGTACACGTGATGATGATGCTCGTTTACGTTTAGTAATTGATCAGGTTGCTTCACTAACAGACCGTTCTGCAGTGGCGTTGTATAAGCGTATTACGGGTAATCAATGGCATCATGGCGATAAGCCTCTGTGGTGAGTTCGGAAAAGTTATAAGTTAGGGAATTCGAGGTCTTTGTCCTCATGCTGATGATGGATATGATGTTTTAAGTGGCTGGTTTAATTCGACGTGAAGATATCGATGAGGTTCGTTCTCGTACTGATATCCGCGAAATTATTGAGGGCTATGTGCGCCTCAAGAGCGCCGGTATTGGGTCGTTTAAAGGGCTGTGTCCTTTTCATGATGAGCGCACCCCTTCTTTTCATGTGCGTCCACAGATGGGCACCTATCACTGTTTTGGGTGTGGGGAGTCTGGCGATGTTATCGCTTTTTTGATGCAGGTTGAACATACTTCTTTTACGGAGACGGTTGAGAAGTTGGCGGCTCGTATCAATTATGAGTTGCATTATGAGCAGGGGAGCGGTTTATCTCGTGAAGAGGTGGGGCGTCGGCAACGCCTCTTAGACGCCCATAAAATTGCGGCAGAGTTTTTTCAGAAGAATCTTTATATGCCTTCTGCCGTTGAGGCTCAACGTTTTTTGGGTGGTCGTGGTTTTGACGCAAAATCAACTGCTCAATTTGGTGTGGGTTTTGCGCCTCAAGGTTGGAACAATCTACTGAATTTTTTGCGTAAGCAGGGTTTTTCTGATGAAGAGCTTGAAGCCACCGGAATGTTTTCGCGTGGGCAGCGTGGTTTATATGATCGTTTCCGTGGGCGTATTATGTGGCCTATTCGAGGTATTGCGGGGGAGACCATTGGTTTTGGTGCCCGCCGTTTATTTGATGATGATAAAGGCCCAAAGTATTTGAATACGCCTGAGACGGTGCTGTATAAGAAGTCTCAGGTTCTTTATGGTTTGGATCTTGCTAAACGTCATATTGCAAAGCGTCGTCAGGTTGTTGTGGTTGAAGGCTATACCGATGTGATGGCTGCTCATCTTGCTGGTGTTGATACGGCGGTAGCAACGTGTGGTACTGCTTTTGGTGTTGACCATATTCGTATTTTGCGTCGTATTTTGGGAGATGACGGTTCTGGCGGGGAAGTGATCTTTACCTTTGATGGTGATGCTGCTGGTCAGAAGGCTGCGTTGTCTGCTTTTGAAGAGGACCAGCGTTTTATGGCGAGAACTTTTGTTGCGGTGGCGCAGGAGGATATGGATCCATGTGAGCTTCGTATCCGTCGGGGTAATCATGCGGTTCGTTCTCTGATTGAACATAAGCAGCCTCTTTTTGAGTTTGCTCTTCGTAGTACTATCCGTAAATTTGATATGGATTCTTTGGAAGGGCGTGTGCAGGCTATGCGTGCTGTTGCTCCTATCCTTGCTGGTATTAAAGATTCTGCGTTGAAGCCAGCTTATATCCGTGAGGTTTCTGGGTGGCTAGGTTTGGGCGCGGATGAGGTTCAACGTGCTGTTGTTTTAGCTGCTCAACAGGTTTCAGCGGAGTCTTCTTCGCTGCAACAAATAGATCATACTGGCGGGCCTGATAGTTCTGGCGAGGTTGTTGTTCAGTCCGCTGCTGTGCCGTTTGAAGTTCCTGATAGTCATGATCCTTTGGCGCGTTTGGAGCGCACTGCTTTAGAGGTCTTAGTTCAGGTGCCGCAGGAGGTTCCTGTAGATTTTTGGCAACAGCTGGTTCAGGTGCAGTATCGATATCGTTTACATACGGTGCTGGCGCAGGGAGTGATGTCTGCTGCTGCTGAGGTTGTTCCTGCTGCCGGTCATGCTTGGCTGAATCAGGTGCGTTCGCATATTCCTGAGGCTGCTCATACGTTTTTGGCGGAGTTGAGTGTATCTCCTATTCCTGCTTCCTCTGCTGAGCAGCTGACTCGTTACGTGCACGATATTTTGAGACGTTTGTTGGAGGAAGATGTGAATCGTCAGAAGTCTGAGCTGTTGTTGCATCTTCAGCGTTTGGACGCACGTACTGAGTACGAGCAGTTTCAGCAGATTCAGCGTCGTTTGATGGAGTTAGAATCTCATCGGCGTAAGATTCGTCAGGGGATAGAAAACATCCTATAAACGTGTTGCAGATTACACTATTTTGATTTGTGAAGAGAAAAAAATCTGTGTATAGTTATTACTCGTTGCGGTGATAAGCCGTAATGAATATTCCCCCGTAGCTCAATTGGCAGAGCATTCGACTGTTAATCGAAGGGTTACTGGTTCGAGTCCAGTCGGGGGAGCATAGATGAAACACCTGACAAGATAATTTGTCAGGTGTTTCTTTTTTTACGTAAAAACTCCTCAAAACTTACTTCTCTCACCTGGCAAGTACCAATACTCTTAAACCATTTGGCAGGAGTGAACTAGCAGCTTCTCTAGATACTTCGTCGACGATGTGACACGACTCAATCTCATAGATTGAAGAAAGTCTCTAACAGTAGAATAATGAGAGAAACTGGTACACTTGCACCGGAAAGCACACTTACTTTTGGAGAGGTTGAGTATGACCGATAACGGTACACCTATCAGCAACGGGGCTCAGAAGAAATCTTCTTCTGGTCTTAAAGCTACATTTTCTAACTTGAAGTCCAACGTCACCAGCACTATCGATGCAACTAAAGTAGTTACTCGCCTCACCCCGAAGCAGATCAAAGACGAAGTTCAAATTGCTAAACTTGAGCTCAAAAACAAAGGCGTTGCATTCGGTAAAGGTGCCGCATTCGTTGTCGTTGGTGTGGTCTTTGGACTATTCCTCATTATTTCACTGATTACTGCAGGCATTCTTGCTCTAGGTACCGTCATGAAGCCTGTCTACGCTGCGCTGACACTAGCATTAGTGTTCCTGCTTCTTCTACTTATTTTCGCCCTTATCGGTGTCAAGAAGATCAAGAAACAGCTTCCTCTAAAACCTGAATCCGCAATTTTCGGACTCATGTATGACCTTGGCGTTCTCAAACACGGCTCCCAGATGGACTCTGCCCGTCTGAAACGTGAACAAGAAGAGAAAGCTAAAGCCAAAGCAGACGCAAAGAAAGCTGCCGCTGAAGAGAAAGAAAAAGCTGCCGCAGACCCTTCAACTACAGCAGTTCTTGCTTCTGCACCCAATGAAGAGCAACTCAAACAACGCACCAAACAGCGTCGTGAACACCTCAAGAGCCTACGTGATGACATTCAAACCTACAGCGGCAACGTTAAGGAGCAATTCACGGGTTTTTTAGACGAAACAAAGAGTAGCGTAGTTTCTTTGCCTGCGACTATCTCTGAAACAGGTAATCGTCTAGCAAAGAACGCAAGCGACCCCGACGTCCTCAAAGCTCGTGGCGGTTCTTTCGCGTTGCTCATCGGAGCTGTAGGCGTCTTCTTTATTTTCTTGAAAAAACTTCTACGCCGTAACTCCTAACAAAGGTTCTCTAAGCTAAGTACGTGCTAAGAACCACCCACTAAAAGGCGTCTTATTCATCCTAGTCTTCATAGGAAATAAGACGCCTTTTGTGTTTTAAAGCTCCCCGACTCTGAGACAAAAATATGAGATTATAGAGGAATAACAATAAGCTTTCTTCATTGATACGCAAGATACGGTCACTTGTAGAACAACTCTGCAAGGAAAATACAACGCGAATAGGTGTTCCATACGATATGACACAACAGTCTCTAACCATCATGATTGGTGCTGATACGTACCCTCCAGATGTTAACGGTGCTGCTCAATTCGGTTATCGTTTGGCAACAGCAATGCATCACCGCGGACACCAAGTCCATGTGGTTGCGGCAAACCCTAAGGAACGTAAAAACTATACTCGCACGGTTAACGGCGTCGTTGAACATCGTCTCATCTCGCATAAAGCACTAACCCACCCTACTATCCGTATTTGTACACCTTGGGGTATCTGGAAACGAGTAGGCGAGATACTCGACGATGTTAAACCTGATGTTGTGCACGTCCAATGCCACTACATCGTGGGACGAGTACTGCTTCTTCAAGCCCGCAAACGTGGCATTCGCGTGGTCGCAACAAACCATTTTATGCCCGAGAACCTCGACCCATTCTTGCCCTTTCCCCGCTGGTTTAACGATGCGTTTGCACAACTCAGTTGGAAGGACATGCGCTTCGTCCTTGAACGTGCTCAGGTTGTTACGACCCCCACCCCGATTGCTGCGCGCGCGATGAAGGAAGCCGGCAATTTTAAAAAACCAGTTATTCCTATCTCTAACGGCATTAACTCTGACGATTACCAGCTTCGCGAGGGAGAGCATTTCGACCCTCACCCGCAGGAGCTTCGTATTTTCTTCGCCGGCCGTCTTGCTGTTGAAAAGAATATTGACGTGCTGATTGAAGCTCTCTCGTTACTGCCTCAAGAACTGAACCACACTGTTCTTGAACTTGCCGGTGAAGGTGAAAAGCATGAAGAACTCCAAGAGAAAGCACAAGAATGTGGCGTTGCAGATCGTGTACGTTTCCTTGGCTACGTTAGCGATGAACAGCTAAGAGAAGGGTATCTCCGAGCTGATGTATTCTGCCAACCAGGAACAGCAGAATTACAATCCTTAGTGACCCTTGAAGCGATGAGCGCTTCTCGCCCCGTTGTTTTGGCTAATGCATTGGCTCTACCTCATCTGGTACAGGAGGGAGAGAACGGTTACCTATTTGAACCGAATAACGCTGCAGATTTAGCTCAAAAACTGGCGCAGGTACTTCTTGCACCGGAAGAGGAACGTCGCCGTATGGGGCAGTGCAGCAGACAAATGGTTGAAATCCATTCTGCTCAAAAGACGTGGGAAACTTTCGAATCTCTCTATCTTTCTAACCAGATATATTACGATTTCGTGGTTTCTCAGAAAAAATAGTGCTGTAGATTTTTTCTCTACGGTATTATCAGGTACGCTATTAACCGTTGCTCTTTTGGTAGCGACGCTTTGGGGCCTTAGCTCAGCTGGTCAGAGCAGGGGACTCATAATCCCTTGGTCGCGGGTTCAAGTCCCGCAGGCCCTACAAGAGCTAGTTTCGCTTCGGTGCTGGCGATCATTTGATGAGTCGTCCCTATCGGTATAAAGCCGGTATGGACGACTTTTTTTCTTACCTTTTGTCTTCTTGCAACGTTGGACATAAGGATATGCTCAGCGGTGAGAGCTTCACCTAATCGTTCGGTGTGGGTGGAATCAACACTGGGGCTACCTCAACCTCTATTTCTTGCTGTGAGGAAAGAGCCTATGCCGGTAGCTGAGTTGAGTAATCTGCCCTAGTCCCGAGCCATCTGCTGTATCTCTGGTGTAGGTCGTGGCTGAAATCGGTAGTGAAGTAGCAACCGTTCTTGAAGGCATATTGGGATACGGTGACGTCCTCAATAACTGCTTCAACTAAACTGTTTTCAACAGAGAAGGGTTGCAATTACAGACATCCCTCCACCCGTTTTTTAAAATCAATAGGAGTGTTACTCATGGCCTCGAAGCATATTTACGATCAGAACCACCGAGAATATGTTTCTCTATCCGCAGCGTATGTAGGGCACCTGATGACAAGTAGTCTTCTAACGCCCCTTGCAGGCCTTATGTACGGGTTACTCTCATACTTCTTCCCTGTCCTCAATTTTGGGATTCAAAACCTCGTTATCTTTATCATTGCTGTGGTCATTGTGGGTGAGCTGATTGTGGTGCTGATTCAACGCCCCTTTATTATCAAGGCTTCTCACAGTGACCCAGGTGGATGGGGTTATGCCTTACCTGAGTTTCTAGTGCTCCCTTGTTTGGCTGGATTAGGAGCATTTCTCATCTCTCGTGAGCTGTCAGCTGGTCTTGTGTGTGCGCTTGCGTTCTTTATTGTTTTTGGGGTTGCAGGTTTGTTGTCTAAACCGTGGACGCCAGGTCTGTCTCGTGCTGAGATTCGTGAGAGATATGAGCAAACTAAAGACATGATTCAAGCAGGCTATATAGAGGAAAAATATCGTGATGTAGAAGTTGACCCTTCGCATAGAGATTTATTTAAGAAACGATAGACTCTTACGACTTGTGAAAAGCTAGGGAAGCCTCCTTCGGCGTCTTTTCATGCTCTAAAGCGGAGGGCTGTCCTGTGCCTATGTATTTTCATGACGATGAGATGTCTCTGAAACTGCTTTATGTCATCGAGCATTTCAGAATAAGCTGTTTGTTCTGCAACGGTGGAATTTTGAATAGGAACTGTTCCGATTGGAGTCGGCTAAGAGCAGCAGTAGCTGAAAAAGAAAAGTGGTAGCAAACTCAGCAACAGCAACCTTCCCTAGATTTTAGTTTTCCTTTTTAGGATTCCCTTTAGCTGGTGAATAAAACTGGTTTCCTTGACGAACTAACAAGATTAAAGAAAACAAAGACAAGGAGATGGGAACTAACTTAAAATTGCTACCCAAGTCTCTAACTATTAAATGAGAAGTGTAGAAAACGGCTGCCGACATAAGCAGGGAGACCGCAATAACGAAAATCTTCTGACGAGTGTTCAAGCCTTTAACTTCTAAGTTTTGGGCTGTCTTGGAAGAAGAGCGGAGTCCCAAGAACAATAGAGTCTTATGCATAGGGCTCCTTCCACATAACTGAAATATATCCTACGTCACACTAGCGGTGTCATCAAGATGTTTAAGGGGTGCGTAATACCCTGATTGAGATTTGTGAGCCCATATGCGACAACCCAAGCGCATTTCACTCCAGCTCAGACCTGCATAACTACGACTTCAGTTTGGGTACTTTTAACCTTCCTCTTCGCGCCCAATGAGCGAAAGAACAAAAGAAGAATACACGTCATGAGTATGCAAAACTACCTAAATTGACCGTGAATATATCAGGTTAGCGGAAAATTTGGCTAAAGAAGGATTTGAATTAAAAACTTGTAATATGGTGGCAATATACTAAATGCTTGTAGGGGGAACAAAAGATTTTTGTTCCCCCTACAAGCATTTAACTATCATGTTGTTCGTCATCCTGAACATACCGTCCAGCAGCTGACTTAGATACTCCTATCTGTTCAGTAATTTTGGTGGGCTGATAAACCTTAGACACAGATTCTGCTACCCGTTTTTGTCTGTCGTTGGCACGAGCCAGATACTCGTCTCGAGGCTCCGCTAAAATTCATGAGTATGTGACCTCAAGCGGAAAATACTTATCGAGTGATACTGAGCCCACCTGATTCTGACCACGTAAACACATATCCGCGAGAGAATTCAATGCGTGCTTGCCCATGACGTACAATCTCGTCAGTTACCGGATAACCGTACCGCCGAATATCTTTAATCCACGTATTATAAAAAGCGCCTCGGGCGTTAAGTACTTTCGCCCCAGTACTGGAATGCCACACGATAGCGGTTCGATGCTGGCTTCCGGTTGCTTGATACATTACTTGAGCACCGCCGAAACTTAGGTCGCTCTCATCAGTGACAGGGAAACCTAAGGTTAAGGCGCCGCCTCGTTTTGCCCATGTATTGAAAATGCCACCGCGGGCGTTCATAGAATGTGCGCCGGTTTGTTCAGACCAGTACACAACGGTTTCTCGGCCCGTTCCGATATTTTTGAATGTTTGTTTGGCTCCATGGTTAAACGTGGATTCGTTCATTGTTGGGTAGCCCCAGCCGCGTATGCCACCATTGTGAGTATGTTTAACTCCAATTGCGCCCGGTTCCCATACGGTATAGGTTCCGGTGTGTGCTGACCAGTAGATTGCGGTGCTTTTTCCCTGTTTATTGCGGAAACGCTGATAGTATCCGCCATCGGGCAGTCTTTGTTCACTCATTGCGGGATAGCCAAGTTTTTGATGATGCTCAGTATAGTATGAGCCGATAGCGCCCGAACGTTTGACGGGGTGAGCGCCCAGCTGAGACGTCCAATAAATTGAGTATTGGTTTTCAAAATGCTGAACTACTGCGCCATCTGCTAAGGGAATCTCGTGGGACGTTGGTTCACCGTAGACCCGTATTCCACCAGTTGTTCGATAAGTATTCTCGATACCCGAATTTTCTTTGAGTTGGTAGACCGGTGGCGCCAGTGATTTTGCTGTGAGCACTGCCTTATAGGCATGTACAAGAGGATAGCCTTGTGTCCATGTGCCGGTTTCCCTAAGAATTCGCCGTATTTGCTCTACCGTCAGTTCAGAGTTGACTTCTTTCATCATGGCAATAACGCCCGCAACATGTGGTGCTGCCATAGACGTGCCATTTAGTGCCGCGTAGGTTGGTTTTTCTTGTTGATATAGGCCCGTGTTTGAGGTTGATATAACAGGTTCGCCTACTGTTCCTCCGGGAGCAATCACATCTATTTCTTGCCCCTTATTCGTATATGCGGTTAGTGCGCCCCATGATGTGGTTGCACCGACGACTACTGCCCGATAACAGTTAGCAGGGGCATAGTCTTTTGTATTTTCACTGAAATTTCCTGCTGCAACGACTACTGGGATTCCTCGTGCATGAGCGTAATTGATAGCTCTTTGCAGGTATGGATCGCATTTGCCTTTCCACGCTAATGACATATTAATAACATCTACCGGTGGTTGTTCAGGGAAGCCCGATACTTTTCCACCGGCTGCAGCAAAGACGGCGTCCGCAAAATCGGCAAGGTATCCGCTTCCGGAATTTCCTATGGCTCTGAAGTGTTTGGTGGATACTTCTGGGGCTGTAATTTTGGTGTCGCCTTCGACGTGAGTTCCGTGCCAATCAGAATACCTAAATCGGGAGTATGTTCCGGTGTCGGTTTCGTCCCAATCACGTCCAGGCTCTCCGTCACGCCCATAGAATTCGTCGCTGATGAGGTCTAGCCCTCTGAGTCTATGTGCAAGGAGTGAGGGGTGTTGTGTTGCGCCTGAATCAACGATGCCGATGATGATGTTTTTTCCTGTGGCGAGGTGCTCTACGTTGTGAGCGTTAATTTGTTGAGCTGTCCACGTCGAAAGTGATGTGTCGCGGGTGATGCGTTTTTTCTGTGATGAAAGAGCGTTATGGATGATGGGGTCGGGCCGAGCATCTACAATTCTAGGATCTTCTTCCAAGGTTTGAACGGCAACGTTTTGTTCTTCTTGACTGAGTGGGGACTCTACTTGGATAACTGTGGTGTTTTCGTCGTCGAGTACTGAGTCTTTAACAATTTGAGTATGTTCAAGGGTGTCTGTTTTATCTTCCGCGATATCGAGCGCTTGAGCTTTTTCTTCTGCATCGGTGTCTTCTGCGAAGCTGACGATGAGCCTGTCTGTTTCTTCGGCTACGTAGGGGTGCCGTTGGGTAAGTTCTTGGAGAGTGGCTTGTTGGTCTAGTTGCTGTTCAGGTGTTTCATATAAGGACGTAGCGTGTGTTGGTGTGATACTGCTGAGCATAAGAGCTGCAGTGATGAAGATGGGGGATATCTTTTTCACGTGTTCTCTCTACATATATAGGGGGAAGGGGAGTAGTGAGGGCGTGTAGAGGAGACGACAAAAGGGGCGGAGCATGTTGCTCCGTCCCCCTTAATAAGCGAGTGATATATATGTAGTATGAGTCTCTCGACACCCCTCAATGCTATTATTATGCCTTGTCAAAACCATTTTTGCGAGTAGGTGTGGGGTGTTTTTATGCAGGAACTAGGTAACTTAGCTGATAGAAGGTGCCTCAACGTTTGCTCGTGGAGCATGCGAGGCTAAAAAGTCTTCTGCAACAGGTAGGAGAATACTTGGCTTTTCGAGAAACAATAATGTTAACGGGTTAATATATTCCCACTCTCCTGCAATATTCTGGCGGACTCCCCAATGGATACATCGTTGCGGGCAATGCTGAACTGTTTCATCTACCTGCGCAATAACTTCTCCAATAGATACTGTCTCACCTGTTTCTTTTGCCTGGGTGACGGGCTCAAAACTCGATTTATAACCATCCTCATGTTCAATAGTGATGACATACCTATCAACAACTTTTCCTGAAAAAATGATTTTTCCACTCATTGGTGCCCGTATTGAACCGTGAGCTACGATATCTACTCCTCTATGACCTTTAGCCCAACGCTGTTGAGGTTTTTGAAAAGCTCTCAAAACCTCTAATGGTTCGGAAACAGGGGAAACCCACTGGTGTTCACGGTGATGCACTGAGGTGGAGCTAGTCGGTGAGGGTTCCGCTCTTTCGAAAGGTTGGGCTGCGCTCGCGGCACTGTAGAACACCACCATGATGATGGTGAATAGGGTTGTGAATCTTTGGGAGGTAACGCGCATAGTTTTCATCTGGTCAGGTTCTTTCGCGTATGAAGAGGCAAAATACTATCTTCTTCGAGACTGAATGAGGTGAGAAGCGTTGTCGTTGGCTTGGCCAAAATTGTGGATAGTTGTAAGTTTTGCTGTATTAATATTGAGAGGGTTAGGTTCGCTGATGAAGGCGCTATTTTGGTTGATATTGGTGCCTGTCTCAGTGTGGGGTAGAGGCTAAGAAACCGTGGTGTGGTGCACTGGTTGTTGATGAGCTGGGTTGTTGTTTTCTGCTGCCTCTAGAAAACCTTGGTTTTTTGCTCACATTCGCCGTATTCCGTATGTTTTTGACGGTGTCGATGCGGTATAGTTGGCTATTGCAGTTCGATACTTCCTGCCTAAAAACTTTGAGTCTTATGGCTTAGGTTCTTATTGAGAGGTTTCGAGAAGTCACCATACATAGTGACTTACCGCTGTAGAAGTGGTCTGACAACGCGTAAAACAATATCTTCATAAAGCCTCTCAAATATATTCTGGGGTTTATGTGAAGACTGAGAACTTTCGGTCCATCAAATGAGGTGGTGAAGGTCTGAGTATTGTTCAGGGTATCCTCCCTCGAACAATATGAGTTTTACCAGGGGAGTGTTTTACTCCAATGTAAACCGATAACTACTATGCGCGTGGACGGTTAGCCTGGAATCAGGGATCGCCACGGCACATCTATATAAAAGGAGACGACATGCCAGTCGTAACTATGCGCCAGCTTCTTGACTCTGGTGTTCACTTTGGTCACCAGACCCGTCGCTGGAACCCCAAGATGAAGCGCTTCATCTTCACCGAACGTAACGGCATTTACATCATCGACTTGCAGCAGTCTTTGGCTTTCATCGATAAAGCTTACGAAGCTGTTAAAGCAACCGTTGCTCACGGTGGCACCATCCTCTTCGTTGGTACCAAGAAGCAAGCTCAGGAAGCTATCGCTGAACAGGCTACTCGAGTTAACATGCCTTATGTTAACCACCGTTGGCTTGGTGGTATGCTCACCAACTTCGAGACTGTTTCTAAGCGTATCGACCGCATGAAAGAACTAGAGCAGATCGACTTTGACGATGTTGCAGGCTCACAGTTCACCAAAAAAGAACTCCTCTTGCTCCGTCGCGAACACGAAAAGCTCGAGCGCACCCTCGGCGGTATTCGCAACCTCACCAAGACCCCTAGCCTTTTGTGGGTTGTTGACACCAAGAAAGAGCACCTCGCAATTGACGAAGCTCAGAAGCTCAACATTCCTGTTGTGGCAATTCTTGACACCAACTGCGACCCTGACGAAGTTGCTTTCCCCATCCCCGGTAACGACGACGCGATTCGCTCCGTTAACCTCCTCACCCGCGTCATTGCTGACGCAGTTGCAGAAGGTCTTCTAGAACGCAACAACAAAAAAGCCGGCAAGGGAAACACTGCTGAAGAACCTATGGCTGAATGGGAGCGCGAGCTTCTTGAACAGCACAAAGCTGAAAAGACCGCAGAAACTACCGAAGCATCTGCAGAGTAATTTCACATAAAACTAATGGCGCCCACCTAAGTTTTTGGGTGGGCGCCATTAGCAAAAACCACACTGTAACACCCCAGACAGTGTGTATGTATAAAAATCTTTGAACTAAAACAATCAAGGAGTTCACAATGGCGAACTACACCGCAGCAGACATTAAAGCACTGCGCGAAAAGACCGGCGCAGGTATGCTCGACGTCAAGAAAGCTCTCGACGAGGCTAACGGCGACCAGCAGAAAGCAATGGAAATCATCCGCGTTAAAGGCCTCAAGGGCGTTACCAAGCGTGAAGGCCGTGCAACCGCTGAAGGTCTTATCGCTGCACGCGTTGAAAACGGCGTTGGCTACATGGTAGAAGTCAACTCTGAAACTGACTTCGTAGCAAAATCTGATCCTTTCGTAGAATTCGGTAACAACGTTCTTGAAGCAGCTATTGCAGCTGGCGCTTCCACTTTGGAAGAACTTCAGGCAGCTACCGTAGACGGAAAGACTGTTGAAGAACTCACCACCGAAGCTGGCGCACTCTTGGGCGAAAAAATTGTTGTTCGCCGCGTAGCACGCGTTGAAGGTGAAAACATTGCTGTGTACTTGCACAAGACCTCCAAAGACCTTCCTGCACAGGTTGGCGTTCTTTTGGCTGTCACCGGTGAAAACACCGATACCGTAGCGCACGATGTTGCTGTACACATTGCAGCATTGTCTCCTAAATACTTGAACTCTGAAGCTATCCCAGCTGAAGACGTTGAAGCAGAAAAGCGCGTTGCTGAAGAAACCGCTGCTGCTGAAGGTAAGCCTGAGCAGATTATTCCAAAAATTGTTGAAGGCAAGCTCAAAGCTTTCTACAAGGAAAACACCTTGCTTGATCAGGACTTCGCAAAAGATTCTTCCAAGTCTGTTGCTAAGGTTCTTGAAGAAGCTGGCGCTACCGCTACCGCTTTCGAGCGTTTCCGCGTTGGTGCATAAATAAAATCTTCACTGTTTTGCTCTCAAAAAATAGAAATATTTTAGATTGAGCCGAACATAACAAGGGGAAGTACCTAGAACGGTACTTCCCCTTGTCGTATGCTATTAGACGAGAACGCGTTTTATGACGCATGATAAATACAGAACTTTTTGGAGGCTCCATCATGACTCAGCCCGCTACTACCCCCACTTATCGCGATGACACAGGACGCCGTCGAGTTCTTCTCAAACTATCTGGGGAAGTCTTTGGTGGCGGAGAAGTTGGTATTGCAACTGACGTCGTTCGTGGAGTTGCTGAACAAATCGCTGCAACTATTGGAAAAGTAGAGACCGCTATTGTGATTGGTGGAGGTAACTTCTTCCGCGGAGCAGAGCTCTCAAACGCTGGCATGGATCGTTCCCGTGCAGACTACATGGGCATGCTAGGTACGGTCATGAATTCCTTGGCTCTTCAAGATTTCCTTGAACAAGCTGGTATTGACACCCGTGTTCAATCCGCTATTACTATGCCTCAGGTTGCCGAAACCTATATTCCCCGTCGTGCGATTCGCCATATGCAAAAAGACCGCGTCGTAATTTTTGGTGCTGGCGCTGGTCTACCTTATTTCTCGACAGATACAGTTGCTGCTCAGCGTGCTCTTGAGATTTCTGCAGATGAGGTTCTCGTTGCAAAAAATGGTGTTGACGGTATCTACACTGCAGACCCTAAGACAAATCCCGATGCTGAACGTCTTTATAGCCTCACCTATGATGAGGCAATGCGTAAGAATATCCGTGTGATGGATCAGACGGCGTTCTCTCTCTGCCGTGATAACAACGTCACGATGCGCGTATTTGGTATGCAAGGTGACGGTAATGTAACTCGAGCTATTCTTGGCGAAAAGATGGGAACGCTCGTTACCGCTTAATCAATGTGAGGAACGATATTGATGAGAGGCTCTTCTGCTCATTTGGTTTGTCAACACCAGATGAGAGCAGGGGAGCCTCTTTTGGGTTGATAGCTCTTTGCACCTTCACGGAATTAACACTTGGTTCTTCGAGATGTCTTAAGCAAGAAGAGAGTAAATCAACTAGACTAATAGGGAGCATACCTATTGGTCATTGTGACTGATAAAAATACCGTATTAAAAGGAGATACCGTTGATCGAGGAATCATTAGCAGAAGCAACAACAAAGATGGACAAGGCAGTAGAAGCCGCTAAGAACGAATTTGCAAATGTGCGTACTGGTCGTGCAAATCCTTCATTGTTCTCTTCATTGACCGTAGAATACTACGGAACTCCTACCCCTTTGCAGCAGCTTGCATCCTTCCAGACTCCTGAGGCTCGCACTATCCTTATCACTCCTTACGATAAGTCTGCGCTTGGTGATATTGAAAAGGCTCTACGTAATTCTGACCTTGGTGCTAACCCTGCAAATGACGGTAACGTCATCCGTGTTGTGATGCCAGAAATGACAGAAGAACGCCGTAAAGAATACATCAAGATTGTTGGCAATAAAGCTGAGGAAGCACGTGTTTCCGTACGCAATATCCGTCGTACTGCAAAGAGCGCTATCGACAAGCTGGTCAAAGATGGCGAAGTAGGCGAAGATGAAGGCTCTCGCGGAGAAAAAGAACTAGACGCTTTGACCAAAAAGCATATTGATCAGATTGATGAGCTATTCAAGCGTAAAGAAGCGGAGCTTCTTGAGGTCTAAATTTGATGGGTACTCGGGTTAAACAGCAAACTGGGTCAAAGAATTCTAAAGCGGGACGTAACCTTCCTGCTGCTATCTTCGTAGGGACCTTTTTAGGTGCTCTTCTTATCATTGGTTTGTTTTGCTACCCTTGGCTTCTTGTCATTCTTGGTGCGCTTGCTGCTGCAGTTGGTACGTGGGAAGTAACTTCTGGTATCAATAAGAAACGCGGTATGGGAATACCTCTGTTTCCTACAGTAGCAAGCGCATTATTCCTACCCCTTATTGCTTATATCGGGGGTGGGCAATGGATGATTACTGCAATGGTGTGCGCTATTTTAGCGCAGATTATTTGGCGTCTTTTTGGTCCTAAAGACGGCATGATTATGTCAGTGATGGGATCTATCTTTGTGACCTCTTGGGTTCCTTTTATGGTGGCATTAGCGTTGCTGTTATTTAGGACAGACGGTGGCTCAGGCAAAATATTTCTCATTTTGTTGATGGCAGTTGCAAATGACACATGGGGGTATTTAGCGGGGGTACGCTGGGGCAAGCACCCGATGGCGCCAACGATTTCTCCGAAAAAAACATGGGAAGGTTTTGCTGGCTCCTTGATAGGGGCTGCATTGACGGCTGTTATTTCGTGTTTCTTTTTAGGGTATCCGTGGTGGTTCGGTGTTATCTTGGCATGTGCGCTGGTAATAACAGCAACCGCTGGTGATCTTTCTGAGTCGATGATTAAGCGTGAAATCGGCATTAAAGATATGTCAAATATTCTTCCTGGTCATGGTGGAGTGATGGACCGGTTAGATTCTATTGTTTTTTGTTTAGCTGTTGGATACGTGCTATTTACTGGTTTTGAATTCCTTTTTTAAGGTTTTACACGTGATGGAATAACATTTTCTTCACAGGTATTTTGAGGTGGTTTATATGGGAGAAAGACGTCAGCGCCTTCGTGAATTTCGTTTGGTTGAGCCGAAGAAACAGGGGTATTCTGCGCGTGAAGTAGACGCTTTCTTTGTTCAGCTGGTTGAGGATTTTGAAAATTTGCGTGCCGGACGAACTCACCCTGGGATGATGACCTCAACGACTATTCGCACCATGAGTTTTACACCGGTGCAGGGCGGTTACTATCCGGCTGACGTTGACGCGACCTTAGATCGTGTTGAAGACCGTTTCGCGTCTTTGGAACGTCGTCGTTATATTGAAAAATATGGTCGTCAGACATGGCGTCAGGCGGTAGAAGAAAGTGCTGAATTGGTGATGGGGCGTATCAACCGTGCTCCGGGTGAGCGTTTTCGCCGCCCTAGCTCTACACGGGTACAAGGGTATTTTGTCGATGATGTGGATGCCTTATGTGAGAAGCTGCGTCAGCATTTTCAAGGCGAGGGAGAACTTTCTGCGAGTCTGGTTCGTCGGGCAGTTTTTCGTAGCGCTGTAGGTTCTTTATGTTATGAAGAGACGCAAGTTGACGCATTTATGGACCGCTGTATTGAGCTTATGCTGGATTTAAAGTAGTTTTGTGTCGCTTTCATTACTCACCACAAACATAATTTCTTAAGAAAATATCACCCTGCTGACTATCTAGGTATAATGACTAATGGTTGAAGCATTTTCTGTCATCATACTTTCAGAGAGCGGAAACTCTCATAAAAATAGGGAGATAAAAATGGGTCTTATTACCTGGATTATTTTAGGCCTCATCGCTGGTGCACTCGCTAAGTTCATCATGCCCGGTAAACAAGGTGGAGGATTTATTGTCACCACCGCATTGGGTATTGTTGGTGCGTTCATCGGCGGATGGTTGGGAACCTTCATCCCCGGCCTTTCTAACGGAATCACTCAACTAAGCTTCGGCACTATTGTCACAGCTGTTATTGGTTCTCTTATTGCTCTCTTCATCTGGGGCAAACTAGGCGCAAAAAACTAAAAACTTATCACTACCGTGCGATGCGAGGCTGATAGCTCTCAACCGAGATGCTAGCACCCTCGCATCGTTATTTTAAACATGGCTACTGGTCCTAGCGTCCTCAAAGTGTTTCGGCAAAGACGGTAAACTACATACTATGAAATTTGGTGGCACAGCTGAACCGCGAACAAATACACATCCCCTAGAAACTCTCACTGACGAATACCTACAACATCTTGGAATAGGTCGAACTGTCAGTATTCTTGGCTCAACCGGTTCTATCGGAACTCAAGCCCTTCAAGTACTACGGCACTTATGCACCCTTTCTCAAACGCACCTACACGATGAGGGTGCCCCCCTTCGTGTCAAAGCTCTCTCTGCCGGAAGAAACTCCCTAGAACTATTAGCACAACAAGCGGTAGAGACCCGTGCAGAACTGGTTGCAACGAGCGGAACAGAACAAGACCGTATCACCTTACAAGAACTCATCCAACAGCACAGCACAGCACATGGATTATCTGGGTACAGCCCACAGATTATCTGCGGCGAAAACGCATCTTCTGAAGCTGCGAGCTGCGGTGCAGATATAGTACTGAACGGAATCACCGGTTCCATCGGTTTACGCCCCACCCTAGCAGGCTTAGCCTCTGGTGCTCAGGTTGCATTAGCAAATAAAGAGTCTCTCATCGCTGGTGGAGCTTTAGTCCGCCAAGCAGTAGATCAATCATCCCTTGAACAGCCACTTATCCCTGTTGATTCTGAACATTCTGCTTTGGCGCAGGCACTAGGCGCTGGTCACGATAGCGAAATTGAACGTTTAATCCTCACCGCATCGGGCGGGCCATTTCGTGGCATGACCAAAGAACAACTACAACATGTGACCCCTGAGCAAGCCCTAGCTCACCCTACGTGGGACATGGGCAAAGTGGTCACTACAAACTCTGCTTCGATGGTCAATAAAGCTCTTGAGGTACTAGAAGCACACTACCTGTTCGGTATAGACCTTGACCATATTGATGTGACGGTACACCCGCAATCAGTGGTACATTCTATGGTCCAATTTATTGACGGTACGACCATTGCCCAAGCTAGCCCACCGACCATGCTTTTACCCATTGCGTTAGGTCTTACCTGGCCGTATCGTATCCCTCGCGTTGCACCCGCCTGTAACTGGAATACCGCACAGAAATGGACTTTCGAACCTCTTGATGAAGAAGCGTTCCCAGCTGTTCGTATCATTAAAGAAGCTGGACGTCGTGGAGGAACCTTCCCTGCGGTATTTAATGCTGCGAATGAAGAAGCTGTAGAAGCCTTCCATGCGAAGAAAATTTCTTTTACCGCGATGATTGATACTGTTCAAAAAGTACTGGACGAACACGAATCCTCAAGTGCATATTGTTCCGAAAAAAACTTGACCTTGGACTCAGTTTTAGAAGCAGAGCGCTGGGCACGTATACGTGCCGGCGAAATACTGGCACAATAGTAGATGTACCAAAACGTGTTGACCACGGCGGCAAGCTCCTTGAGAACTTGCCGCCGTGGTCTTTAACAATACTTATTCGCCTGAGCTATCCAAAAAATGCGGAATCCCAGTAACACTCACCTTAGTAGACGGTAAGTCCGCGGTCCCGAAATTGTTGGCGTACCCGCTCTGTTTCTTCTTTGCTAGGAGGACGCACCTCTTCAAGCTTGTAGTCAAGACCCAAAGAACGCCATTTATCTGTTCCCATCTGGTGAAAAGGTAAAACTTCAACTCTGCGAACAGAACGAGGCCAACGGCATACAATATCTGCAACGTTCTCAACATTCTCATAAGAGTCGGTGTAACCAGGCACTGACACAAAACGAATCCACACATCTTTGCCCAGAGCATTGAGCCTATCACCAAAATCAATAGTTGGTTGTAAACGTCGTCCTGTCACACGATGGTAGGTTTCCTCATCGCCAGCTTTAACATCGAGAAGAACTAAATCTACTGACTCAAGAAAATCATCGGTAGCTGCTGCACCTAAATAACCAGAAGTATCAATACATGTATGGATACCTAAAGATTTAGCGCCCATAAGAACATTCCACGCAAAAGCACGTTGCATGAGAACTTCTCCACCAGAAATGGTCAAACCACCACCGGTAGATTTAAAAATTTTGCGATAACGCTTGATACGTTTGAGCAATTCTTGAGCCTCAACTGGCTGACCATCACGCATGTTAAACGTATCTGGATTATGACAGTACACGCACCGCAACGGGCAACCATTCATAAAAACTGTCATACGGGTGCCAGGCCCATCTACCGCGGTAACCAACTCCCAAGAATGAACAGAACCTAACTTCCCTTCTCTCATTCTTTTAAGCTGTTCGCTTCGTTCTAAATCGGTGAGTTCACCAAGACCCCACGTTCCAGCTCCTGCATGACGAGACGCTGGGGGAGCAAAGCCTTGTTCCCCCAACGGCATCGTTTCTACTGTTGATGTAGACATCATTAACCAGCGGAAGAGAGTTATGCACTCTGATGGAAAGTCCGTGAGAGAACGTCAAGTTGCTGCTCACGTGTCAAACGCACAAAGTTTACGGCATACCCAGAGACTCGAACGGTGAGGTTTGGGTATTTATCGGGGTTTTCCATTGCGTCTTCGAGGGTCTCACGGTTGAGGACGTTGATATTTGCATGGTATAGGCCATGCTGATCTGCCGGGACGTTAGCTCGGTTAGCTTTCATCTCTGCAAGACGTTCTTCAAAGGTTTTGACTGCCATGATAATTTTCTCCTTAGATTTTTCAAGTGATGTGTTGGTATATGCCTCAGCATGAGGGCATATACCAACACGAGGTAACCCATGGGGTGACCGTTATATGCGGTTAGTCTTCTTCTGGTAAGAATCCTGCATCAAGGATTCCTACAAGGTTCTGAACCTGTTCTTCTTTGGTGCGTCCCAATGCGGTGGGGGTGATGGTGTTGGTCAACGAGATACCGTCGAGAGCATCTTGATAGTCAAGTTTGCCAACAGAAAGCATGGAAGCCACCATGCCGTGTGTATCCATACCGTTTTCGGGGTTTGCGCCGGGGGAGAAGGGTGTTCCTGCACGGTGTCCGGAAGGGAAGTTTCCGGTAGCTTTACCGTAGACAACGTTTGAGGTAATCGTGAGCACTGACTGGGTGGGGATAGCATCACGATAAAGCGGGATAGCTTTAATCTTGCTCATGACAGTGTGAACGATTGTTGCAGCAATATCGTCTGCTCTGTCATCGTCGTTTCCGTATGCGGGGAAGTCTCCTTCGGTGATGTAATCAACGATGAGTCCTGTTTCGTCGCGGACTGGAGTAACTTTCGCATATTTAATAGCTGACAGTGAGTCCGCAACAATGGATAGCCCAGCGATACCGCATCCCATAGCTCGAATGACGTCGGAATCGTGAAGCGCCATCTCAATGGCCTCATAAGCGTATTTATCGTGGCAGTAGTGAATGATGTTGAGTGCTTCAACGTATGTTGCAATCACCCAATCGAGCATTTCTTCATACTTTTGCCAGACTTCGTCAAAGTCGAGAGGCCCGTCACCGGTGATGGGTTCGTACCCTTCAACGATGAGCTTCCCGCTCATCTCGTCTCGTCCACCGTTGATTGCGTAAAGCAATGCTTTAGCAGCGTTGACACGAGCACCAAAGAATTGCATTTGTTTTCCGACCTTCATGGGGGATACACAGCATGCAATGGCGGCGTCGTCTCCCCAAGTGTTTCGGATTTGTGGGTCGGACTCGTATTGGATGGAGGATGTTTCGATGGAGATAGCAGAGCAGAACTCTTTGTATCCTGCGGGAAGTTTTTCGTCCCAGAAGATGGTGATATTTGGTTCTGGGGCTGGTCCGAGGTTGCGTAGAGTCTGTAGGAGTCGGAAGGATGTTTTGACGACGAGGGTTCGTCCGTCGTCTCCGAATCCTGCATCGGACCATGTTGCCCAGTATGGGTCTCCTGAGAAGATTTGGTCGTAGTCGATGGTGCGTAAGAAGCGGACGATGCGTAGTTTGATAACGAGCGCGTCGATCATTTCTTGTGCATCAGATTCGGTGATGGTTCCGTTGGCGAGATCTCGTTCGAAGTAGATGTCGAGGAAGCCAGAGAGTCGTCCGATGGACATAGCGGCGCCGTCTTGTGATTTGACGGATGCGAGGTATGCGAAGTAGGTCCATTGGACGGCTTCTTGTGCGTTTTTTGCGGGCCCTGAGATGTCGAATCCGTAGGCTTGTGCCATGTTCTTGAGTCGTTTGAGGGCTTTGATTTGTTCTGAGTGTTCTTCGCGGTATCGTGCCCAGTGTTCGGAGAATCCTTGGTCAGCGACTTTGTGTTTGTCGGCTTCTTTTTCTCGGATGAGGAAGTCTACGCCGTAGAGTGCTACACGGCGGTAGTCGCCGATGATGCGTCCACGTCCGTAGGCATCGGGTAAGCCGGTGATGATGTGTGATGAACGGGCTGCTCGGATACGTGGGGTGTAGATGTCGAATACTGCGTCGTTGTGGGTTTTGCGGTATTCGGTAAATATTTTTTTGATGTTTGGGTTGGGTTCTTTGCCGGCTTCTTTGATGGCGGTTTCGACCATGCGCCAGCCGCCGTTGGGCATCATGGCGCGTTTGAGGGGGACGTCTGTTTGTAGTCCGACGCAGACGTCGTCGTCTTCGCTGATGTAGCCGGCAGGGAATGCGTCGATTTCTGCAGGGGTGTTGGTGTCGACGTCATAGACGCGTTGTTTGCGTTCTACAGAGAGGTATTTCTTTTCGAGGGTGTCCCAGACTCTGAGTGTTTTGTCGGTGGGGCCGGCGAGGAAGGAAGCGTCGCCTTCATAGGGGGTGTAGTTGCGTTGGATGAAGTCTCTGAGGTCTACATGTTCTTGCCATGGGCCTGGTGTGAAATCTTTCCATGCGACGGCGAAGATGTCGTGCTCTGCTGTGTGCGATTCCGTGGGAACGGTCATGTCTGCACTCCTGTTTGCGGTACCGCGTTTATTTGTGTGTGCGGTGTTTTTATGTGACGTTTTTATCGTATCTATTGAGCTGTTGAATGTTAAAAGGTGTGGTGGTTTTGCGGTAATGACGATTTCTATATCTCATTAATAAACATGCTTTGACTAGCTGTTTTAAAAATATTAGAAAATGTTATTGTGCATTTATGTGATACGTAACGTCTATTGTGTTCTTTTGTGAAGTTTTTGTGTTGGTGACATATAGTTAAAGTTCTGCAAGGTGTTGCGCAGAGGGTTTTTGTGACCATAAGGAGATTGTGTTCTTATGGTTTCATCTTTTCTTGTGTTGTTTTATGGAGGGAGGGGAACAACCTGCACAAATAACACTCACGCCTCGGCCCCGCACACAATAACCACCAAAAATACTGTAAAAACTACGCTTAACATCCCAGAAAAAACTGTGTACTAGCTCAATGCACGGTGCGTAGCACTGCCACAACACTCGAAAACATGGTTTGATAGGTGAAGTTTAAAGAATTTCACCACGAACAGCGCAGAGAGGAAACAAACATGGGTACCGCCTTATTTATTGGGGGAGTTGTCATCATGACACTCGCCATCATTCTCTCTATCGCTTTACACGAAATAGGGCACCTCGTCCCCGCAAAACTCTTCAACGTCAGAGTGCCTCAATACATGATTGGGTTCGGCTCAACCATCTTCTCCCGAAAAGTAGGCGAAACCGAATACGGAATCAAAGCCATCCCTCTTGGCGGATACATATCAATGATTGGGATGTACCCACCCGCCTCAAAAACCACTCGTCACAACCGCCTATCGCAGATTTACCAAGACGCACGCGATATCGACGCCGAACGTATCACGCCAAACGACGACGGCCGATTGTTCTACCAACTGCCAGTCTACAAACGCATTATCATCATGCTCGGCGGGCCCACCATGAACCTCCTCATTGGGGTTCTCTGCATGGCAGTGCTCATCCTCGGCTTTGGAAAATACCAGCCCACAACCACCATCGAAACCATCTCACAATGCGTACATACCGTCACTGCCACTAACGTAGACCAAGCCAACCGTGCCAGCTGCACCAATACAGATCCCGATTCTCCAGCACACGCGGCAGGTCTTATAGCTGGAGATACTATTACTGTTTTTGCCGGTGAACAGGTCACCTCGTGGGAACAGCTCACCTCTCTCATTCAACGGAACGCAAACCACGCTGTTCCAGTAACCGTTGAAAAAGATGGACAAACCCGAGAACTGACCATCACCCCGTTGGAAACGGTGAGACCGGTCTATAACCAACTCACAGGACAATATGAAAAGAACCCCGACGGAACCTACAAAACTATGACCGTCGGATTTATCGGCGTCAGCCCCACTAGCGAACTAACACCAGGGCATATTAGCCAAGTTCTCCCCGAAGTGGGGAACACCCTCGAACGTATTGGCGCAACAGTCCTCAAACTGCCAGCACGCGTATTTGCCGTGGGTGAATCGCTGGTAACAGGAAGCGAACGCCCCGCAGACTCACCGGTTTCTGTTGTTGGTGTAGGTCGAGCAGCTGGCGAAATTGCAGCAACAGACCGCATCGATTTACGTTCTAAAAGCGCTACGCTCATTTCTCTCATCGGTTCCATGAACCTCATGCTATTCGTCTTCAACCTCATCCCACTTCTGCCACTTGACGGTGGACACGTAGCTGGAGCGCTATGGGAGGGCCTCCGAAAAGGCTGGGCACGTCTGAGAGGAAAAGCAGATCCCGGACCCTTTGACCCCGTAAAGCTTCTTCCACTGACATGGGTTGTTGCTGGAGCATTCATCCTGATGTCTGTGGTGCTCATCCTTGCTGATCTCATCAAGCCCATTAATATTTTCTAAAAATATTATCTGTGACAAAACCGACAGTCGCTCTCATAAGGGCTGTATATCGTGGAAGAACAAACCAACACTCAAGCTCTTAACATTGCGCTGAGAGCTATATCTACAGCAGAAACTCGTAGCGAAGCCCACTGCATTCGAAAAAACACCGGTATCTAGTGCACAATAGATAACGGTATCGGTGCGCATCGCGCACCACCGACAAGTCTTTGGAGGAACATCTTGGCTTCGGTCAGTTTAGGTATGCCCGCACCCGCCCCGCTTACACTTGCGCCCCGCCGCAAAACCCGACAATTCAAAGTCGGCTCCGTAGGCGTAGGCTCAAACTCTCCGGTGTCGGTGCAATCAATGACAACCACCAAGACACACGACATTGGTGCAACCCTCCAACAAATTGCTGAACTTACCGCTGCCGGTTGCGATATCGTACGTGTCGCCTGCCCCACCGACAAAGACGCAGAAGCGCTCCCTATCATTGCGAAACAATCACAAATCCCCGTTATCGCAGATATCCACTTCAAACCCAAATACGTGTACGCCGCCATTGAAGCAGGCTGTGGAGCCGTTCGCGTTAACCCCGGAAACATCCGCCAATTCGATGACCAAGTCAAAGAAATCGCGCAGATGGCAAATGACCACGGAACCTCCATCCGTATCGGTGTTAACGCTGGATCCCTCGACAAGCGCCTCCTCCAAAAATACGGCAAAGCAACCCCCGACGCTCTCGTAGAATCAGCAGTCTGGGAAGCCTCACTCTTTGAAGAACACGACTTCTACGATTTCAAAATCTCCGTTAAACACAACGACCCCGTCGTCATGGTCGAAGCCTATAAACGCCTAGCAGAACGTGGAGACTGGCCCTTGCATTTAGGCGTTACCGAAGCTGGGCCAGCTTTTCAAGGCACTATCAAATCCGCAACGGCTTTCGGGGCGCTCCTGTCTCAAGGCATCGGTGACACTATCCGAGTGTCGCTTTCTGCTCCTCCCGTTGAAGAAGTCAAAGTGGGTTCACAGATTCTTGAATCGCTCAACCTCCGCCCCCGAAAACTCGACATCGTATCTTGTCCCTCCTGCGGACGAGCACAAGTCAACGTTTGGGAATTAGCAGAAAACGTCACCAAGGGGCTCGAAGGCATGAAAGTGCCACTTCGTGTTGCCGTCATGGGCTGTGTTGTGAACGGCCCCGGTGAAGCCCGCGAAGCAGATCTTGGTGTCGCATCAGGAAACGGCAAAGGACAAATCTTCGTCAAAGGTGAAGTCATCAAGACCGTACCCGAAGACCAAATCGTTGAAACTCTCATCGAAGAAGCCAACCGTATCGCCGAAGAAATGGAAGCTAACGGCGAATATATCCCAGAAGACGGGCCTGGCGCACAAGTCATCGTTAAATAACACCGCAACTACTGGTCAGGGAAGTACTAAAACCCTGACCAGTGTTGTACGCCCAACCCGAAGAAAGCTGCTGTTACAGTGCTCTCATTTTTTCAACGCAATACAGACGATGTCTTGATTCGTCCACTGACCACCGATGACTGGGACGAACTCGAAAAGATGATAGCCCTTGACCCCATTAAAAACCTATATGCCTCAGAACATCTAGAACGCTTCGGACTGCCAACACCCTCAGCACTGAGCGGATACCGCCACAACTATGGGTTTATGGGAATCTTCCTCCCCGTCTACGAGAACGCACCATTAGCTCAGCACGGTGTAGAACTCACCTACGGCACGTCAGAAGAAGGCCGGAAACCACTAGGCGGTAGTGAAAAAATCGGGCACACCGTCAAAAGAATCACCGGAAAACTCGTCGAAAAAATTACCCCAGAACTATTACGCCCCATTCCTTTACCCAACGAGATTCTTGACTCTGCAGAAAAAGGCTCTCAAGAACAACCCGCAACTTTTTTCACCATGGTTGGAGCCTTCTGGCTAGGGTCAAACTGCGTACCCATCCTAATCCCCAAGGAGTACCGTAAACACGTCAGCACTGTTATTGCTCGTTCGCTCAAATACATTGCTTGCATCATCGGAGAAGCAGAAGATGCACTGGGGCTATGGTCACTGCTTCAATCTAAAACAGGAACACCACATTCGGTATGTGAAAATCAACCGCTACTGTACCTCGACCCACAAAAATCTTTAGAAACACTCACCACACAAAAAATTCAACCTCTCCAAGCAACTCTTGACGTCCCACCCATTGCAGAGAACCCCGTCCGCTGGGCGCGCACCTCCGACCGAGACTCACTGCTCAAAGCCTCCGTTGCAATGTTCATCGAAGAAATCGGCTACGACCCGATGGACAGAGACGCCATCGGATACGCTCAACGCGTTGAAGAATACATCAGAACAGGGAGAAGCCTCGTCGCTACAAACGATGACGGTGTTGTCATCTTCAAAGCAGACCTTGGGTTAGCGTACTCAGACCTCTGCCAAATACAAGGGGTCTGGTTACACCCTGCCTATCGTGGGGTAGGGCTTTCTGCACCTTTACTCGCTCAATCTATTGAACTAATCCGCCCACGATTCCCTCATATTAGCTTGTACGTCAATAACCATAACCAGCCTGCATACCGCTTATATCAAAGCCTTGGTATGGAACAACATGGTACCTTCGCTACCATCACGTTCTAAAAAACTATCGTTTCTTATCCCGCAACATCGTCGGTGCCTTGCCCCGTTAAGGAACATCATCAACAGAGCATCTACGCTAAAATAAGTACAAATATTCCTCAACAAGTGTCATAAACACTCATGAGCACCCCACAATAAGAATGGATGATTTTGGTGGCTATTCGCCTTTCACAACTCTTTTTGCGCACCCTGCGCGATGACCCCTCCGATGCAGAAGTTATCAGCCATAAACTCCTAGTTCGTGCCGGATACATTCGCCGTGCCGCACCAGGTATTTACACATGGCTACCACTAGGGCTCTCGGTGCTCAACAAAGTACAGAACATCGTCCGCGAAGAAATGAACGCTATCGGCGCCCAAGAAGTACATTTTCCAGCACTGCTCCCACGCGAACCCTACGAAGCCACGAACCGTTGGGATGAATACGGAGATAACCTCTTCCGACTCAAAGACCGCAAAGGCGCAGATATGCTCCTTGCCCCCACCCACGAGGAAATGTTCACACTCCTCGTCAAAGACCTCTACACCTCGTACAAAGACCTCCCCGTCTACCTCTACCAAATCCAAACAAAATACCGTGACGAAGCACGCCCACGTGCTGGACTTTTGCGTGGCCGCGAATTCGTCATGAAAGACTCCTATTCTTTCAACCTTGACGACAGCGGACTCGAAGAAGCCTATAACGCACACCGTGGCGCCTATCAGCGTATCTTTGAACGACTCGGACTAGAAATCGTCATTGTCCAAGCACAATCTGGTGCTATGGGTGGATCTCGCTCCGAAGAATTCTTGCACCCAACACCCATCGGTGAAGATACCTTCGTACGTTCTGCTGGCGGGTATGCTGCAAACGTTGAAGCTGTCACTACTTACCCGCTAGAAACTGTAGATGCGAGTAACACACCGGCAGCAAGCGTCCGCCAAACACCTCAAGCGACCACCATTGAATCTCTAGTGCAGGTATCAAACGAGCTTTACCCTCGTGAGAACCGCCCATGGGAAGCAAAAGACACCCTCAAAACCCTGATTGTTGCGGTTATTTTGCCTGATGGAGAGCGTCGTCTGGCTGCTATCGGCATCCCCGGAGACCGTAACGTAGATCTTTCTCGTGTAGAGGTGAACATTGGTACGCTACTAGGTGTTGGCGGTGAAGTTGAGGTAGAACCAGCAAACGAGAACGACCTCAAAGACTTCCCGCAACTGGTCAAGGGATATATTGGCCCAGGTGTATCACGAGAGCAACAACTCTTAGGTGAAGAATCTGCTACAGGTATTCCTTTCTATGTTGACCCACGTATCGTAGAAGGAAGTGCTTGGATTGCTGGCGCTAACCAAGCTGAACACCACGTATATGACGCTGTTGTAGGCCGTGACTTCGTTGCAGATGCCGTCATCGAAGCATGCGAAGTACGCGAAGGCGATATGGCGCCCGATGGCTCTGGCGAACTATACACCGCACGAGGCATCGAAATGGGACATATCTTCCAGCTAGGCCGTAAATACGCTGAAGCACTTGAGCTCAAAGTCCTTGACCACGACGGAAAACTACAAACCGTTACGATGGGCTCCTACGGCGTCGGCGTCACTCGTGCACTAGCTGCTATCGCAGAAAAAAATAATGATGAGAAGGGCCTTATCTGGCCTCGAAACATCGCACCAGCAGACGTACACGTTGTGGCAACTGGAAAAGGTGAAGAAATCCTTGCTGGCGCTCAGAAACTTGTTGATGAGCTTGAAGCTGCAGGAATCGAAGTCATCTTTGACGACCGCCCGAAGGTATCACCCGGCGTTAAATTTAAAGACTCTGAACTGCTCGGTGTACCGACCATCATTGTTGTTGGACGCGGATACGCAGACGGAAAAATCGAAATTCGTGACCGCCGAACCGGCTCCTCTCGTGAAGTAAACCTTGATGAAGCCGTTGCACAAGTACAACACGAAATAACGGCCGAAGACCTCTGTGCATAAGCATAAAACGCACTAGAATAAGGGTGTTCGTACGGTATAACAACCGCACGAACACCCTTATCTATGCCATCACCTAAAAAATAGCAGAAGAACTAATCTTCTAAGAAAATACGAGTTGATAGAAGAAAAACTGGAACATCACTAGGTACAGTGCTATCAGCAACAACTGCCAAAGCATTCTTCTGCACCGCATCAGAATGCTCTTCTAAAAAGGTGTACCCTTGTGCAACATCAACCGGATACGTAACCTGTTGTGCCGGTAACTGATACTGACAAGACACCGCCTGAACAAGACGCTGCTCTAAGACCTTCGCCTGCTGCTGTAAACGCTCAATACCTGATATTTCTTGGGCAGAAAACTCTTCAACATCAGTTCTTGCCCCAATGACCTCACTAGCATAACGATACGCATAGCTTGTCTGAAGAAGACGCGTAATACTCTCAGGGGCAGGAGTACGCTCTGAAAGAGGACGGCAAGCAACTGTCTTTGGAGCTTTCAGCGCAGAAAGCTTAATCTGATGTTCTTGAGCAAAATCTTGTAACTGCTGAACAAACTCTAACGGTTCAGAACGAACAAAATTTTGAGCTTCGGATTGTTGATCTGCATTGATAAAAACCTCGTGATATAGCTTTTGTACAGAAGAATCAAAGATCTTCTCCCACGAGGGAGAATCATCCTTGGGGTGATCCTTGCTCGCTAGAATATTTGCCGAATGAGGTAACGAATCTAGTTGTTGTTGAACCAAAGATTTTAGCTCATCAGATACGGGAGTTTGCTGTGAAGCTAAAGAATCTTGTACCTCAATGAGAGCGGTAGATATGCGAGTGTACGGTGCCAAAGACTCTGCCTGATGACGCTCCTCAACCTGAGACCACACCCCGAGCGCTAAAACTATGGCAAGGGAACTGCCTGTTAACGCGCTCGCTAAAGTAGAAGATTTCATCGTGGTATCAACCTTTTCCTGTCATAACTGGTGTTGAGAGTGTACGACCTGCCCAATCTACCTTCTCTTTTTGCGTTAGCTCTCACACACCACCGTATTAGGGGTGTTCTCATAGAAAAAGTAGCGCCATAGACGGTAGGCTTAACCGCTAGTTCGATTTAATCTGAAAAAGAAAGTAGCTGATGGTACAACCTTCTCAAAAGAATACTATGAATGCTAGAGAGCGTCGCGCAGCTGAACGTGCTTTAGCTCGAGTATCTACACCCGAACAACACGGCGCATTTCTCAATGTCGAGGATGTCAAAGAGACAATCGAATCAGTCGTTGCACAATTTGACTGCGTACTTGAAAGTCTTAAAGCTCAAGGTTCTGGTGCTCACCGCACTCTAGAAGTTGTCGTTGACTACACTGAAGACCGCACCGATATGCTCTCCTTAGACACCCTAGCTGAAATTTCTGGAGCTCTTTCGAGTGCACTCGACGAAGCAGAAGACGGAAACGTCCCATACTCTCTAGAAGTTTCCTCTCCTGGTGCAACACGTGCACTCACCGAACTCCGACACTGGAAACGTGCTCGAGGCCGTCTCCTCGAAATAACTCTTGACTCCGGCGAACAATTTTTAGCTCGACTCGACGACATCGAAGAAGACGGAGCCGTGATCCGCCGTAAAAAACAGACGAAAAAAGGTCAAAAAGAATCGTACAAAGAGAGCGAAAAACTCCTATGGGAGGCAATTTCTGCCGCAAAAGTAGAAATTGAATTCAATCACTAGTGGGAAAATTCGCTAGAATCACTAAGTAGAGAAAACGTTAAACACGAAGGTTCATGCGGTATCTTCCGCCTGAATGTAAGAGAAGGCGGAGCCGGGGTACACGCGTGCCCCGGTCTGTTGTAGAAGGAAAGGCCTGCCATGGATATTGATTTGAGCATCCTGCGAAAGCTCGAAAAAGAAGGGGATATCGTCCTCGACGAGGTTATTCCCATGATCGAGAACGCACTACTTCTGGCGTATCACAAACAGCCTGGAGCCATTCGCGAATCACGAGCAGAAATTGACCTCACCACAGGAACCGTCACTATCTGGGCACCAGAATTAGACGAAAACGACGAAAAAATTGGGGAATTTGACGATACCCCCAATAACTTCGGACGTATCGCTTCCTCTACCGCTCGACAGATTATTCAGCAACGCCTCCGCGACGCTCAAGACTCTCAAGTTCTCGGTGTATTCCGTGACCGCGAAGGAGAGATTGTTTCTGGCATCGTTCAACAAGGCCCTAACCCTCGCATGGTACACGTCGATTTAGGAACTATCGAAGCAGTTCTTCCGACCTCCGAACAAGTCCCCGGTGAACGCTACCCGCACGGTTTACGCTTCCGCTCATATATTCTTGAAGCCCGACGTGGACCTAAAGGCCCCTCTATCGTACTTTCTCGAACACACCCCAACTTTGTGCGCGGACTTTTTGAACACGAAGTACCAGAAATTCAAGAAGGCCTCGTCGAAATCATGGAAGTTGCCCGCGAAGCCGGACACCGCACAAAAATTGCTGTTCGCGCCACCAAACCTGGTATCAACCCCAAAGGTTCTTGCATCGGAGAAATGGGCGCTCGCGTACGTGCTGTGATGTCCGAACTGAACGATGAAAAAATCGACATTGTTGATTATTCTGAAGACCCCACAGAATTTATTTCTGCGGCCCTTTCACCGGCAAGAGTTAAACATGTAACGGTGATTGACCCTAAAACCTTCTCCGCGCGTGCGGTAGTGCCAGATGATCAGCTTTCTTTGGCTATTGGTAAAGAAGGTCAGAATGCTCGTCTTGCTGCGAAACTTACTGGTTGGCGTATCGATATTCTTTCAGAATCCCGTTATAACCAAGCCATCGGAGAAGACGAAGAATAACACGCAGAATGCGAGTTAACTAACAAAGTTTCAGTTCTATCGACGAAGAACGATAGACTGATAGTGGTGTTACTAAAAATATGCGCCATCGGCGCAACCGTTTTCGTGAGTTATTAACACTAGAAAACGGTATGGAATATCCGAATATAGCAAGAAGGGATGAGCTCATACTCGTGAAACCCCAACGAACCTGTATCGGATGCCGTGAAGTAACAGCACAAGAAGAATTGGTCCGAGTCGCTTTAGACAATATCATCGTGGGGCAACCGCCTCGCGTGGTATGGGATATGCGACGACGACTACCCGGACGTGGAGCATGGTTACACCATAACCATGAATGTTTGAATAAAGCCCAGAAAAAAGGGGCTTTCAATCGAGCGTTCCGCACACGGGTCAATGCCGTAGAACTCGTTGTCGAAACATCAACGTCAGCGATGCTCTCCTCGGCTCGTCATCAGGCGAGTCGGGTGGCGAACTAATGTAAGTCAACTAGTTTGACGACTTCTTATTCGAAAGCGAGTCAGAAAACTGATGGAAACCCTATGAGTGCCGCACGATGAGTACTATTACGTGCTCTGACACTGGCAAAACGATGGGTGGTTACAACCGTAATACACCCGTTTATCTCAAGTACTGAAGGTTCGCGCCGTCCTCGGCGTGAGCCAGGACAGGAGAAAAGTGGCTAAACCCCGCGTACACGAGATCGCGAAAGATCTCGGTATCACCTCTAAAGAAGCCGTCGCAAAGCTTCAAGAACTCGGCGAATTCGTCAAAAGTGCGTCTTCGACCGTTGAACCTCCCGTAGAGAAAAAACTACGTGCAGCGTTCCCCAAGAAAGAAAACTCTGCAGAAAAAGCTGAAAAAGCTCCGCAGAAGAGTTCTTCCCCTAAAACAACAGGTGCAGCGAAGCCTGCGCCTAAACCTTCTACCAGCTCAGCTGTTAAACCTGGACCTAAACCTCCAGCTAAAGCACCAGTTGCGGAAGCTAAAACTTCTCAGCCTTCACCTGTTGCTAAGCCTGCAGCGCAGCCAGAGAAACCCGCTCAGCCTAAGAGCTCTGCAAAGCCCTCTGGTCCTCGCCCCGGCAACAACCCCTTCTCTACGCAACAGGGAATGGCTCAGCAGGCACCCACACCGGCTAATACCCCTAAACCAGGTGCTGTCTCTGCTAAGCCTGGGCCTAAACCTGGCCCTCGCCCCGGCAACAACCCCTTCTCTACACAACAGGGAATGGGCAAGAGCTCTGAACGCGGTGGACGCCCCGAACGTGGCGGTAATGCTTCTGCTCGTGGCGGACGCAACCAGCGTGGTGGCAACAACGCTCCTCGCCCCGGTGGCGCAAACGCTGGAGCACGCCCCGGTGGTGGACGTAATCCACGTCCTGCCGGAAATGGTGCTCCTCGCCCCGCAGGTAATAATGCTCCTCGCTCCGGTGGTGCAAATGCTCCTCGCCCAGCGGGTAATAACGCTCCTCGTCCTGCAGCTAACGCAGGTAGCGGAGCAAACCGTCCATCACCTAATATGATGCCGACGAAGATGACCCCTGGTGCTAGCCCTCGTGGTGGCGGCGCTGGTGGCAACTCTCGCCGTGGCGGCAATTCCGGTGGCGGATTCAACCGCGGACCAG
This sequence comes from Rothia sp. CCM 9419, assembly GCF_048512815.1. Taxonomy (NCBI): domain Bacteria; kingdom Bacillati; phylum Actinomycetota; class Actinomycetes; order Micrococcales; family Micrococcaceae; genus Rothia; species Rothia sp. CCM 9419. The sequence goes on from NZ_JBLXXY010000006.1 coordinate 74,729, forward strand.
GACGTGGTGGCCCCGGTGGCGGACGTGGAAATGCGCAGGGTGCTTTCGGCCGCGGAGGTGCCGGCTCTAAACGCAAGAGCAAGAAGCGTGCACGCATCAATCGTGACCTTGAAGAGATTCTACTACCGCACTTGGCAGGTGTTCAGATTCCTCGCGGTGACGGAAACACTCTCGTTCGTCTTCGCCGTGGTGCATCTATTACCGACTTTGCTGAGAAAATCAATGCAAATCCTGCATCGTTGATTACCGTGCTATTCCGTCTTGGCGAAATGGCAACGCAAACTCAGTCATTGGATGAAGAAACCTTTGAACTGCTCGGCGCAGAACTCGGTTACGTTGTTAAAATCGTTTCCCCTGAAGACGAAGAACGCGAACTCTTTGAATCCTTCGACATCAACCTTGAAGCAGAAACTGCTGCAGAAGATGACGATGTCCTAGAGGTTCGTCCTCCAGTGGTAACTGTTATGGGTCACGTCGACCACGGTAAAACCCGTTTGCTTGACGCTATCCGTAATACGAACGTGATTGAGGGAGAAGCCGGCGGTATTACCCAGCACATCGGCGCGTACCAGATTCACACGACTGTTGAAGGCGAAAAGCGAGCTATCACCTTTATTGATACTCCCGGTCACGAAGCGTTCACCGCAATGCGTGCCCGTGGTGCTAAAGTCACTGACATCGCAATTTTGGTGGTTGCAGCAGACGACGGCGTAATGCCTCAGACTATTGAAGCTATCCGTCACGCACAGGCCGCTAAGGTTCCTATGATTGTGGCTGTCAACAAGATTGATAAAGAGGGCGCTTCACCTGATAAGGTTCGTGGACAGCTCACTGAATACGACCTCATCCCTGAAGAATACGGTGGAGACACCATGTTTGTGGATGTCTCAGCACGCGATAACCTCAACATTGATGCGCTCTTGGAAGCTGTCTGCCTCACTGCAGACAACACCATGGTCCTTAAAGCGAACCCCCATAAAGAAGCTCGTGGCGTTGCTATTGAAGCAAACCTCGACAAGGGACGCGGCGCTGTGTCCACTGTGCTGGTACAGTCCGGTACCTTGCATATTGGTGATGCGATTGTTGCCGGTGTGGCTTATGGTCGTGTTCGTGCAATGTTCGATGAGAACGGTCAAGCCCTTACAGAAGCTGGGCCTTCACGTCCAGTTCAGGTACTTGGTCTTTCTACCGTTCCTCGTGCAGGCGATACGTTCATCTCCACCGAAGAAGAACGTACTGCACGTCAAATTGCTGAAAAGCGTGAAGCTGCAGACCGTAACGCACAGCTTGCGAGCCGTCGTAAACGCGTCACCTTGGAATCCTTCGATGACGCAGTTGCTGAAGGCAAGATGGACACCTTGAACCTCATCATTAAGGGTGACGTCTCAGGTGCTGTTGAAGCTCTTGAAGAGTCCTTGATGAAGATTGAAGCTGGCGGAGATGAAGTTCAGCTCCGTATTATTCACCGTGGTGTTGGTGCTATCACTCAAAATGACGTGAACCTTGCAACCGTTGATAACGCTGTGATTATTGGCTTCAACGTTCGTCCGGCAGAACGCGTGGCAGAACTGGCAGAACGCGAAGGCGTAGAAATGAAGTTCTACTCCGTGATTTACCGTGCAATCGAAGAAATTGAGCTTGCTGTCAAGGGCATGCTCAAACCTGAATACGAAGAAGTGGAGCTTGGTTCTGCTGAGATTCGCGAAGTATTCCGTTCTTCCAAGTGGGGTAACATCGCTGGTTCTATTGTCAAAGATGGAATTATCAAGCGTAACGCTAAGGCTCGTCTGGTTCGTGATGGCTCCGTTGTTGCAGATAACCTCAACATCGAGTCATTGCGACGATTCAAAGATGACGCTACTGAAGTTCGTGAAGGCTACGAGTGTGGTATCGGACTTGGATCCTTCAACGATATTCACGAAGGCGACATCATTGAGACGTGGGAACTCCGAGAAAAGCCACGCGTCTAAAAAACATATGATGCTAGGGTGAACACTACGTTAGATAGATGTGGCGGTTCACTCCGCTAATCTATCAAGGGTGAGAGCGCAGGTGAATCTGTGCTCTCACCCTTGATAGTTTTTGAGTGCGTTGACCTTTAACCGGTAGACTGACATAAGAACCGGTATATTAAAACTATTTTTCAAGGAGAGACTGATGGCTGATGCAGCTCGCGCCGCACGCTTGGCAGATCGTATCAAAGTGATTGTGGCTCAGGCACTAGAACGTCGCATTAAAGACCCTCGTCTAGGGTTCGTGACAGTAACAGATGCTCGCGTTACCAACGATTTGCAACATGCAACCGTGTACTACACCGTATACGGCACCCCCGAAGAACAAGAATCAACAAAAGCGGCTTTAGAATCAGCTCGTGGTATCTTGCGTTCTGAGGTAGGAAAAAATATTACTGCTCGTCTGACTCCGACATTAACTTTTGTTCCTGACGAGGTGCCGGTCAATGCTTCTCATATTGAGGAGTTGTTGCGTCAGGCACGCAGCCGTGATGAGGCTCTGGCACAAGAATCTGCTCAAGCTCAGTACGCAGGTGAAGCTGACCCTTATAAAAAACCTGCTGAAGATACCGAAGACGAAGAAGCATAACCGGTGGCACGCCGAGCACCTAACGGACCTTCGGGAATTGTTGTTATTGATAAACCTGCAGGTCTAACGAGTCATGATGTCGTTGGGAAAGTGCGCCGTTTAGCGCAGACCCGACGGGTTGGACATGCCGGAACTTTAGACCCTATGGCAACGGGCGTTCTCATCGTAGGCGTTAATAAAGCAACTAAGCTGTTGACGTGGATTACGGGGGAGTCGAAGAGCTATACGGCAACCATTCGTCTGGGTGGTACGACTCATAGCGACGATTTTGATGGTCAGCTTCGTTGGTTATGTTCTTCTGAACATCTCAAGACCATACGTGATGAAGATATTGTTCAGCAGACACAGAAACTGACCGGAGACATTATTCAAGTACCTTCATCAGTTTCTGCTATTAAGGTCGATGGTGTGCGTTCTTATGCACGTGCCCACCAAGGTGAAGACGTTGAGCTTGCTGGGCGTGCCGTGCATGTGGCGGCGTTTGAGGTACTTGATATATCTCATCAGATGGTACATATCGGACAGATGTCCCGTGAACTATCTGATGATGTCGTATCAGAATATGCTGACGATACAATCGTTCCTGTCATTGATGTACGTGTTGACGTGTCTGTTTCTTCTGGTACGTACGTACGTGCTTTGGCTCGTGATTTAGGGAAGAGTCTTGGTACCGGAGGGTATTTGACAGAATTACGTCGTACCCGCATTGGCAGTGTGAACTTAGAACAATCGGTGCCTTTAGAAGAACTGGCTGCCCAAGAAGAGACTGACGGGAAGATACAGCTGATTTCTTTGGAAGATTCTGTTCGAGCTATTTTCCCTTCTCGTACCCTCTTAGCAGAAGAAGCGACAGACATTTCTTTTGGTCGAGCCATTAAAGCTCGCTCTGAGGACGTCGCTTTATACGTGGCCCCTCAAGAGCCGAATGAGCACCCCCGTACTGAAGGTGTAGAAGCCGTTTTTGCTCCTGACGGTACCTTGGTGGCGTTGGTAAAAAACCAGAAGAAGCGTGGAAAGGTCTTGAGCTTTCCATTATTGGTGTGGGAATCAGGAAAAATATTTGAGGATCCAGAATCATGATGTTTGCTGGTTTAGACCTATGGTTTTGGGGGACTGCACTTTTAGGTGGGGTATCTTCTCTCATCTGTTGTTGGCAGTTTTTGCGAGGCCGTGTTCCCGATGACTGGTCTCAAGGTTCTGTTCTTATCCTTGAGCTATGGCTGGTGATATATCTCATCGGTTCAGTGATCATGCAACTAACTACTGACGGTCCTCGCGGAGACTGGTTAGAATACTATGGTTATCTCATCACCGCGATGCTCATTCCTGCCGGAACTTTTTTCTGGTCACTGTCAGAACGCACCCGTTGGTCTACTTTAGTGTTGGCGTTAGCTGGCGCGGTTCTGATTGTGATGGTGCACCGGATGAATATGCTCTGGTACTACTATTAGGCCGAAGCGTTTCTGCTCTATAGTGCAGGGCGGATGGGGTGCCACACTACCATGCACCTGATAATGGTGCTCGGGTTCTTTCCGAAAGATAAGAAGAGAAAAAGAGAATATGTCTAATCTCCCCGCAACAAAGTCTCGTGGCTTTGGCAGACTACTCATCGTGATTTATTGGGTGTTTTCTTTGTCTGCAACTGCCCGAGCTGGATACCAGCTGATTCGTAAGTTTGACCAAGCTCCGGTGTCTATTACACTTTCTGCTATTTCTGCGGTGGTGTATATTGTGGCAACTATTTTTCTTGCTCGAAAAGATGCAACCTCGTGGAAGCTCGCTGTTGGGGCAGTCAGCTTTGAACTAGTAGGTGTTGTGTCGGTGAGTATCCTTTCGTATGCGCGCCCTGACTTATTTCCTCTAGCGAGCGTGTGGTCTCACTTCGGTCAAGGGTATGGGTATATACCGTTGGTATTGCCTATCGTTGGTCTTTGGTGGTTGATGCGTACTCGGAAGCTTTCTACACCTTAATGGTGCATGCTATACCAGCTCGTAAGCTCTGAAACTTTTCTGTGAGTGTGTCCTGAACCGTGATGTGTTCTTGTGGTACGGGGTTCATTGCGTAGGATAGAGATAAGAGAACCAAACTCAAGGAGAACTGTGGACGTCTACCGTCATCTCAACGATATACCTGAACAAGGTGCACCTTCTGTGGTGACTTTAGGGAACTTTGACGGTGTGCATACCGGTCATGTTGCTGTACTCAAAACTGTTGTTGAGTATGCGCAAAAACATGCGTTGCGGTCGGTTGCTATTTCTTTTGACCCTCACCCAGCGCGGGTTCATCGTCCAGAGGTTTCTTTGGAAGAGATTATGGGTCAAGAAGATCGCCAAATTTTCTTAGAAGAGGTGGGTATTGACCATTATCTTCTCATGGAATACACTCACGATTTTTCTCTTCAAAGTCCTGAAGATTTCGTAGAGTCTACTTTCATACAATCTCTTAACGCTAAATATGTGGTGATTGGTGAAGACGTACGTTTTGGGCGGAATAATAGTGGCGATTTAGCTACGATGCGCCAGCTTGGGCAACGTTATGGGTTTGACGTTGTGACCATTTCCGACCTTAAAACAGGTGATGGGCAGCGAGTGTCCTCGACCCGTATTCGTGAATTATTAGCGCAAGGTAAGGTACGTCAGGCTGCCGAGCTTCTAGGGCGTCCTCACCGTATGCGTGGAGAGATTGTTCATGGTGCAGCTCGTGGACGTTTATTAGGTTTTCCCACGGCAAATATGTCTGCTGAGGCTGAAGGCTTCATACCAGCTGATGGCGTTTATGCAGGATGGCTGATAGATGAACAGGGAACTCGTCACCCTGTGGCAACATCGGTTGGGACGAATCCAACGTTTGAAGGTATTACACGCCGACAAGTTGAGGCTCATGTGTTAGGTCGTCCTGATGAGCCTATTGAAAACTTTAATCTTTATGGCCAACATGTTGTTTTAGAGTTTACGGAGCATCTTCGGGACATGGTTGCTTATACCGGTGTTGACGCTTTGGTTGAACAGATTGCTCAAGACGTCGTTGATGCTGAACGTGTTCTCTTATCGAAAGACGTATCAGCTTAGAATAGTCGTGAATATACACGTGGGGGTGAACCGTTACAGGTTCACCCCCACGTGTATGGTCAAGGATTTTTTACATTTCTTCGTGCTCTCGTGGATCGTACCCTTTGCACGGGGCGACTTTATCGTATTCGGTAATACGTTTCATCTGTTCAGGGTTGAGTTCCCACGTGAAGACGTCGATATTCTCTTCCATGCGTTGTGGGTTAGCACTCTTAGGGATAGGTACCATCTGTTGTTGTACTGCCCAGCGAAGTGCAACCTGTGCTGGGGTGACCCCAAGCTGTTGTGCAATGTCAGCAAATACTGCGTCATTTTTGAGGGTTTTCATACGGCCTAGGGGCGACCAGCATTGGGTAATAATTGCATTTTGTGCGTTGTACTCGGAGAGCTCTTTTTGACGGTAGAAGGGGCTTAGCTCAATTTGGTTGACGGCGGGGGTGACACCGCTGTCTGCCACGATACGTTCAATATGTTCGGGGAGGAAATTTGAGACTCCGATAGAACGAATTTTTCCTTCTTCTTGCATACGTACTAACGCTTTCCACGTGGGTACGTAGAGGTTTTGAGAAGGGTTAGGCCAGTGAATGAGGCACAGGTCAAGATACTCAACTTTGAGACGTTCTAAAGATGAGTGAACCGAATTAATCGTGGCGTCAAAGCCGTGGTCACGCCCTGGTATTTTGGTGGTGACGAAAAGTTCTTCTCGATCAACTCCGCATCGTTGAATAGCTTGCCCTACACCGTGTTCGTTGCGATAGTTTTGTGCGGTGTCAATGAGTCTGTAGCCTCGTCGGATAGCTTCTGCAACGGCAACTTCTGCTTGCACATCGTCCATACCGTAGGTGCCTAAGCCGATGGGCGGAATAGTATTTCCGTCACGCATAATGTGGTCTTGCATCTTAACCTTCCCCTGACAATTATTTCTTTATTTTTTCTATCATACGGAGTATGTATTGCGCTGAACGTGGAGCGACGATGTCCATGGAAAGATGAAAATCTTGGTCTGCAGCTGGTCCGCAAAGATCTGAGACGCATCGGACTGCGATAAATGGTACGCGATAGCTATAGCATACTTGGGCGATTGCGGTGCTTTCCATATCGGTAGATAGGGCAGCGGGGAAGACCGCTCGCGTGTCTTTGACGTTATGTGCAGTGACGAAAGAACCGCCAGCTAACATTAATCCAATTTTGACCGAGTGAGTGCTTTCTGCTTCTACAGTGCGTGCATTCTCTAGGAGTTCGGTATTGCTGTCGTAGTATGTTGGCATGCTGGGTACTTGTCCGCGTTCGTACCCGAATGCGGTGGCGTCTGCATCGGTGTAGGTGTATTGTGTGCCGATGATGACATCCCCAACGTTAACGTTTTGGTGGAGTCCTCCGGCTGTTCCACCGCATAGGACTGCGCTGGGATGTTTAATCTGTGAGAGGGCGAAACTGGTCGCGCTGGCGGCATTAACTAACCCGATTTTTGAGCGCACAAGCAAGATGGGGTGTGCTGTTTCTTGGTGCATATAGTAGCGGGGGAAGAACTCTGCTTCTCCGATGGTGTAGCTAGATGCCGCTTCGACGGTGCTATCGAGTAGCGGTGCAGCTTCTTCGTCCATAGCGACTTGGACGATGACAGCGTGCGAGAATGCTTCTGGTAGGTCAGGTGTTGTATGTTCCATATGTCTTATTCTCTCTCACCTCTATGTTTTTAGCTACTGGGGTGGGTATCTCTCATCTTGTTTGGGCGGGGTGCGAGAGATTATTCGGGTTTTACTCTGGTGTTTCTCAGGAGTGAACCATAGACTACAGAAGATGACTTTTGGCAGGTCGATACAAGAAAAATGTATTGACTGTGATTCCTTTGAGGAGAATAAGATGAGCGTGATGGTTCCTACGATTGCTAGCGTTACTGGTTTGATGGGCGGTTATAAGATTGCTCGTGTGACGGGTGTTCGTGCTCTTGGTGGTGTTGTGCTTGCTGCCGGTGGTGCTGTTGCGTATTCGGGGTGGAAGAAGAATGCGGGAACCTCTACTGCTCTTGCTTTAACGGGTGTGTATCTTGGTAGTTTTGGTTATTCTCATGTTCTTGCTCATAAGATTGGGGCGTGGCCTTCGGTGTGTGCTGTAACAGGTGCGACGGCTGCTGCCTCTGTGGTGTTTGGTCGTCAGGGGCGTTAACGTCTTGTATGGGGTTTTGTGACGGTAGTTGTCGTAGTTTTTTGAGTTTTAGTGTTTCTTATATCTCATATATGAGAATAACTATGCATTATTTTGTGTATTTATGTAACAATGAGGGGTCAGATTGATTCCCTAATTATTCAGGAATAGCTCATGAATGCTACCGCCTCCCCATCAACACCGGATACTTCCTCAGCGCTGAGGCGAGGACTATCTCTTCGCCACATCCTTTTTATCGCCCTCGGTTCAGCCATCGGAACCGGACTCTTCTACGGTTCTGCCTCAGCCATTTCTCTTGCTGGGCCCTCCGTCCTTTTGGCATATATGATCGGCGGCGCAGCTGTTTTTATGGTCATGCGCGCGATGGGGCAGATGGCTCTAGCACATCCTGTCTCAGGTGCATTCTCTGAATACGCCACTCGATACCTTGGCCCTTGGGCAGGCTTCACCACCGGATGGACCTACGCATTTGAAATGGCACTTGTCGCTATCGCAGACGTGACAGCTTTTGCCGTTTACATGCAGTTTTGGTTTCCATCTTCTCCTGCATGGGTATGGATTGGCGTAGTTCTATTGCTCATCATGGCCATTAACCTTGTCCAGATTAAAGCTTTCGGAGAAAGTGAGTTCTGGTTTACCACCATCAAAGTCGGCGCAATTATTGCGATGATTGCCGGTGGTATTGTGCTAATGCTCGTCGGCACCCAATCCGTTGCCGGAAACACCGCCTCCATTACAAATCTTTGGAGTCACGGGGGATTCTTCCCTCACGGCATTGCCGGTTTTGTCGCTTGCTTCACCGTCGTGATGTTCGCCTTCGGTGGTATTGAAACAATTGGTATTGCTGCTGGAGAAGCAGAAAATCCTCAAGTTTCTATTCCGAAAGCCGTCAATACCACGCCTGTGCGTATTCTTCTTTTCTACGTTTTAGCGCTAACTGTCATTATGTCTTTGATTCCTTGGAGCCAGATTCAAGGGCAGAGTTCACCTTTCGTACAAATTTTTAGCGCATTAGGTATTCCAGCAGCAGCTCATATTCTTAACTTTGTTGTGCTCACAGCGGCTGTTTCTGCTATCAACGCTGATGTTTATGGTGCTGGTCGTATGCTGTATGGTCTTGCCCAACAAAAAATGGCACCTCAGACGTTTACTCGTACCGCGAAAAATGGGGTTCCCTACATGACTGTTGTATGCACAGGTTTAGTCCTTATCGTGGGTGTTTTCGTTAACGTCTTCTTTGAAAATGCGTTCTTAGTGGTTGCTTCTCTTGCAACTTTTGCAACGGTCATGGTGTGGGTCATGATTCTCCTATCTCATATCGCTTTTGCGCGAAAGAGCCAGCATAACGTTTCTTCGCGTGGCTCTTATGTGGCATTGGCATTCATGGCCTTTATTGTGCTGCAATTTGCGTTCTTTGCAGATACCCGTTTAGCACTGGTTGTTGGTTCTATTTGGTGTGTATTCCTTGGCGTATTTTATGTAACTTTTGTCAAAAAGAATCAAGGAAGTTCGCTCCTGTAGTTCTCCTAGCGTTTTCTTTCAGGTAGAGTAAGAGAGATATGAGACTGCAGTCCGTGGTTGTCTCATAGTGTTCTTATTGCTTCTCGGCTCTTAGCGTTGCTAAATCTGAGGCGTAATATAACGAATCCCCGACAACAAAAATGTTGTTCGGGCCGTACACGGCACTAACTCTAGGAGTTATAACAGTGGCGCTAGATCCCGCAGTTAAACAGGAAATTATCAAGGAATACGCAACTCACGAAGGTGACACCGGTTCGCCCGAGGTGCAGATTGCAGTTTTGACTCGTCGTATCACCGACTTGACCGAACACTTGAAATTCCACAAACACGATCACCACTCTCGTCGTGGCTTGATGATCCTCGTTGGTCGTCGCCGCAACATGCTTGGCTACCTCAAGAGTGTTGACATCGAACGTTACCGTGCTCTTATCGAGCGTCTCGGTATCCGCCGATAAACAATAAACTTTGGGAGGGCGAAACCGGTGTAACATACTCTAACGGCTACGGCGATAAGAGTATGAAACGTCGGTGACGCCCTCTTTCGGCTTTAGAGAGTTTCCTAAACCTCTCAAAAGCCGTCACCTACTAAAAACAAAAAATAAGAACCGATACTCACTCAGAGGATTGACCGGTCCTCGGTTGCGGTTTGCGGAGCACCACATCAACTCGTGCGTGTGCCGAAAACTTCCATCGAAGATCGATCTTGTCTGAGAGAGATACCGGCAGAGAAGAAATGGAGGAACCTTGGAAGGTCCCGAAATTAAATTTGCAGAAGCTATTATCGACAACGGAAAATTCGGTACTCGTACCGTCCGTTTTGAAACTGGACGTCTCGCAAAACAAGCAGCAGGTTCAGCTCTCGTCACCATCGACGAAGACACCACCTTGCTTTCCGCTACCGCTATTAGCAAATCCCCGCGCGAAGGCTTTGACTTCTTCCCGCTGACCGTAGACGTCGAAGAACGCATGTACGCAGCAGGAAAGATTCCTGGCTCATTCTTCCGCCGTGAAGGACGGCCCACCACCGAAGCAATCCTTGCAGCACGCCTCATCGACCGCCCACTTCGTCCAGCCTTCACCAAAGGTATCCGCAACGAAGTTCAAGTAGTCGTTACCGTTCTGACCATTGACCCTGACGAAATCTACAACACCGTAGCAATCAACGCAGCATCATGCTCCACCACTCTATCGGGCGCTCCATTTAGTGGTCCTATCGGTGGTGTGCGTATCGCCCTCATCGACGGACAATGGGTGTGCTTCCCGAAACATTCACAGCTGGAAAACGCCGTTTTCGATATGGCTGTTGCTGGTCGTATCGTCACCAAAGCTGATGGAACAGAAGATGTTGCCATCATGATGGTTGAAGCAGAAGCAACCGACAATTCTTGGACACTCATTAAAGATAACGGTCAGCAAGCACCCACTGAAGAGGTTGTTGCACAAGGCCTCGAAGCAGCAAAACCTTTCATCAAAGCGCTATGCGAAGCTCAGCTAGCCCTTAAGAATGAAGCAGGTAAAGAGCCTCTTGATCTACCAACTTTCGGTTCACACGACGAAGACGTAGACAACGCTGTCAAGAACTTTGCAGCAGACAAGCTCGTTGAAGTGTACTCTATCGCTGGTAAACAAGAACGCGAACAGGCTGCTACAGAACTACAAACTGCGCTACTTGAAGCACTTACCGCTGAAGGACAAGAGTTCGAAGGCCGTGAAGACGAAGTAGAAGCAGCTTTTGCCGCTTTGACAAAACACACGGTGCGTCAGCGTATTCTTACCGAACAGGTACGTATTGATGGACGTGGTCTCACCGATATCCGCCAGCTGACCGCCGAAGTTGAAGTTCTTCCTCGCGTACACGGCTCAGCAATCTTCGAACGCGGAGAAACCCAGATTATGGGTGTCACCACGTTGAACATGCTCAAGATGGAACAGCAGCTTGACTCTCTACACCCTGTCAAAGCAAAACGCTACATCCATCACTACAACTTCCCTCCATACTCCACCGGCGAAACCGGCCGTGTGGGCTCACCGAAACGACGCGAAATCGGACACGGTGCTCTAGCAGAACGTGCGCTTACACCAGTGCTGCCTTCTCGTGAAGAGTTCCCTTACGCAATCCGTCAGGTTTCTGAAGCTCTTGGCTCCAACGGCTCCACATCTATGGGTTCTGTATGTGCTTCAACCCTTTCTCTACTCAACGCTGGCGTACCGCTACGTGCACCTGTTGCAGGTATTGCTATGGGACTTGTCTCCGATGAGGTTGACGGAGAAACCCGCTACGCAGCATTGACCGACATCCTTGGCGCAGAAGATGCTCTAGGCGATATGGACTTCAAAGTTGCCGGAACCAGCGAGTTCGTCACCGCAATTCAGCTCGATACCAAACTCGACGGCATCCCCGCATCTGTTCTTGCCGCAGCGCTAACTCAAGCTCGTGAAGCACGCCTTCATATCCTCGAAGTTCTCAACGCAGCTATCGACGCCCCCGACGAGATGAGCGACTACGCTCCTCGCGTGATTTCGGTACAAGTTCCTGTCTCAAAGATTGGTGAAGTCATTGGTCCTAAGGGCAAGATGATTAACCAGATTCAAGAAGATACCGGAACCGATATCTCCATCGAAGATGACGGAACCGTCTACATCGGCGCAGTGGACGGGCCTTCAGCAGAAGCTGCTCGTGCGGCAGTGAATGCTATCGCGAACCCACAGGTTCCCGAAGTCGGCGAACGCTACCTCGGAACCGTCGTCAAGACCACAACTTTTGGGGCGTTTATCTCTTTGACCCCCGGTAAAGACGGTCTGTTGCACATTTCTGAACTTCGTAAGCTCAACGACGGCAAACGAGTCAACGATGTTGAAGACGTTGTCTCAGTGGGACAGAAGATTCAGGTTGAAATCGCCAAAATCGATGATCGTGGCAAGCTATCTCTTGCTCCTGTCGTCGCCGGCGAAGAAAACACCGACGAAGAAGAAAACGACAACGAATAATCTCGTAGGTCGTCTCTGAAAAGACGCTACATCTGTAGCGTATTGTTTCAGTAGCCTGCATAAGTGTCTTGTGTACTTGTGCAGGCTACTCTTTTATAAGTTTTTAACCTTTCTAGAACAACGCCCAAAAACATACCCCCCCATCTAACGGTAAAAGCTGAGCGGGCTGAATAACACACTTAAAACACACACATTTAGGGGAATAATGGCTATATTGCTTCCAACTTCATGGAACGAACTTCGTGATGAACTAGACTACGAAAACGGAAAAATCATCGAACAAGGAGAAGGCGGCCACGAAGTCCGTCGTTCTGTTCTACCTGGTGGTATTCGAGTCATCACCGAAAAAATGCCAGCATTACAAAGTGTCTCTTTAGGTTTTTGGGTAGGTGTCGGCTCACGAGATGAACAAGCTGGAATGTACGGTTCCACCCACTTCCTCGAACACCTCCTCTTCAAAGGAACCGCTCAACGAACAGCTCTAGATATCGCCGAAGCCTTTGACAGCGTCGGCGGAGACTCCAACGCCTTCACCGCAAAAGAACAGACCTGCTACTATGCTCGAGTTCTGACAAAAGATATGCCCCTCGCCATAGACGTCATGGCAGATATGCTGGCGCACTCTTTACTGGATGAAGAACTTTTAGAAAAAGAACGCCAAGTGATTCTTGAAGAACTTGCTATGGGACAAGACGACCCTGTAGACGTAGCATTCGAAAGTTTCACAGAACAACTCCTTGGCACACACCCATTAGGGCGACCCGTGGGCGGTACGGTAACCGAAATTGAAGATGTACCTCGCCAATCTGTGTGGGAACACTACCGCCACTACTACACCCCTGAACAGCTAGTTATTACCGCCGCTGGTGGGTTAGAACACCGCGAGGTCGTCCAACAGGTTCTCGAAGCATTCTCTCGGTACGGCTGGGAACTACCCGAGAACACTGCTCCTATTGAACGACGCGCTCAAGGAATCAGCCACATCGCTGATGGAATAAACCACAAAATTATTGATAAAGGTTGCGAACAAACACACATCTTATTGGGCGTTCACGGCATTATCTCTCAAGACGATAGACGCTATGCACTGAACGTTTTAAACTCAGCTTTTGGGGGAGGGATGTCCTCACGTCTTTTCCAAGAAGTTCGTGAAAAACGTGGACTAGCATATTCGACCTCTGCCTTCTCGAACTCATACTCTGATGCCGGAATTTTTGGTATGTACGCAGGATGTTTACCCGATAAAGCTGAACAGGTACAAGAAATCCTCCGAACAGAATTCGATAAGCTAGCTCAAGACGGCCTACACCCAGAAGAGCTGAAAAAAGTAATTGGGCAGATGCAAGGCTCTATGTTGCTTGGTTATGAAAGTCCTGAATCACGTATGACTCGTTTAGGGGTTATCGAATTAGGTTCAGGTATCTATCGAACGTTAGAAGAAAGCAGCCAGAAATTATGTGAGGTCACTTTAGAGCAGGTACAAGAGCTAGCACAATTTCTCGCCCAACAAGAGATGACAACAACAATCGTCCGATAGAACACCTCAAATCAGTGTGCCTATCAGATACTCGACAAAGACCCTTACCATGCGGGGGAAGTGGCTGGCTGAACAGGTTCTGCCAGCTCTTCCTCCGCCGTATCTTGGCGCTCTAAATCTTTTTCCGCCTGAGCTACTGCTGTAGCAATAGTTTGGGCATAAACCTTTTGACCGATAGCTTGAGGATGCACACCATCCGAGACAAGATACTCTGGATGATGTTCAGCAGCCTTTGCCCAATCCGCAACAACAATATTCTTCGGATATTTTGCGGCAGCTTCTTTAATGACCTTATTAGAATCTTGAACCCACGTCAGATGCGCAGGAGCAGCACCCGTGACAAGAACAATTTTTCGTTGACCATGATCCGAAATATCTTTAACGAGCTGGTCAATCTCCTCCATCGAATACGTAGAATTAGTTGTTACCGAAAGTACGACAACAGAACCTAATTGTCCATGCTCGTTCAGACGAGAAATCACGGGGAAAGCTTTGACGATAGTGCGAGAGACTTCTCCGTCAATAATCGCTTCAGGCAACGCCTCGTGAAGGGCCTCTGCCGAAGCTAAAGACACTGAATCCCCAATAACCGTTACCGAAGGATTCTCTTCCTTCCTCGTCGCTTGTTTAGAGGAGCTTTCTTTCTCCGTAGCAGCCACAGAATCAGCGTCGGGTGCAGGCGTGGGCTTTGGGGCGGCGATATGTTCTTCATGAGCCTTTTGCGCTTGTGCTCCAGCTGCCACAATATCTTCTGCAGAGGTTGTCTTGGGCGCGGTAATGACTGCCGCTGTGGTAGCAGCAGTACACAGAAGAACCGCACCTAAAGCCACAAAAGAAGGTACTTTTTGTGAGCCAGAGAAAGCACCCCACACGGAGGAAGCACATGCCAGAAAACCGTGTTGGCGGATAGGCTCCTCAACGTACATATATGACAAGCCCGAAATGATTAAAGTCAAAAAGAGAACAAAGAACTCAACCCAAAATTTCTGATGGACACCAAAAGTGTAGTGTGCAAGAACATAGAGCGGCCAATGCCAGAGGTAAATACCGTAAGAACGTCGCCCAATCCACACTAAAGGAGCCCACGAAAGAACCTGACGTAGAACATCTGAAGCAGGATTATGCACGTCAGGTAAGAGAGCCTGAATCACCGCCAACGCTAGGAAACCAGCAAAGAACAACCCACCAGGCATAAAAAATATTTGGGTCTGTTCTAAAAGCGTTGCATAAAGTGCTAAACCAAAAAGGGCTAACCAACCGGCACCTGAACGTAAAGCACCCTGCCAATGCTCCCCATAACCGACCAGCTGATATAAACGAGAATCAGCTGGAGGATACATGCTCCACGGAATCATCAGCGCTAAAAGAACACCCAACATCAAAGGAAAAAGATGCGTATCCGTACCATAGTAGATACGGTTTGGAGAAACCTCGAAAACGTTGAGAACAACACATAATAGAACCGATAGCAACCCCAAAATAACGGGGATAAGCGCACGACGACTCCACCGCGAAACAAACATGAAAACAATAACAAGCACTACCGGCCACAGAATATAAAACTGCTCTTCAACCGCTAAAGACCAGAAATTAGTGAGCAACTCAGGGGAAGTCTGTGTGAAATAATCATTGCCAGAAAAAATATAGAGCCAGTTAGAAGAAAAAGTGAACGCACCAAAAATTTGACGCCCCAGATTCACCTGCGCATCATGGCCAATGATGAGCGTAAGTGTACCAACAACAATGATGAGCAGAACAATCGCTGGAATGAGTCGACGAGCACGACGAACCCAAAAATCAATGATGTTCATCTTGCCGGTGTAGGCACCTTCACGCAAAAGCAAAGCAGTAATGAGGTAACCGGAGATGACGAAAAAAATATCGACACCAATCATGCCCCCTGGAAGAACTCCGGGCCATAAGTGATAGACCACCACACACAATACGGCTAACGCTCGTAAACCATCTAAACCAGGTAGACGATACTTCCGTTGGCCTTCTGCAGGGTCAACACTGGAATAAAAGACATGCTCTTGATTCAACTGTTACCTCTAATTACCTACTGAGTTACTTCACGAGAAACGAAGTAACTGTATAAGTTTATGGCACAGTTGAGAATATATCCGCAATTTTTCTGCGCTACATTTAGAGTGTTATACAGACGCCGAAGAGAATAACGACCCTCTTACCTGCATCAAAACACACCTCAAGGAGAAAACGTGAGCATGAGCACCCCCTGGAAAGTTGCCATCGCCGGAGCCTACGGAAAAATGGGACAGGAAGCCGTACGAGCCGTAGAAAACGCACCTGACATGGAACTCGTCGCTCAACTCGGTTCTCACGATCCTCTAGAAAAGATGATTGAAGCGCAAGCACAAATTCTGGTAGATCTCACCGTCCCCAATAGCACCGAACAAAACGTCCATTTTGCTATTGAACACGGAATCCACGCCGTCGTTGGAACCACCGGATGGGATGAAGAAAAACTCAACCGGCTTACAGAAAAACTGACACAAAATCCAACAACCGGAGTGCTCATCGCCCCGAACTTCGCCATCGGAGCCATTCTCGCCACAGAATTTGCAGCACGGGCAGCCCAATACTTTGAATCAGTAGAAATTATTGAACTTCACCACCCACAAAAAGTTGATGCACCATCTGGTACGGCCGTACACACCGCACATAAAATAGCTCAAGCACGCAAAACAGCAAATCTGCCAGTATCTCCTGACGCTACTGTCACAGACACCGGAAACTCTCGTGGAGCACTCATCGACGACGTCAGAGTACACGCTGTACGCTTGCGAGGGCTCACTGCAAGTCAAGAGATACTTCTCGGAGACGAAGGGCAACAACTGACCATCCGCCACGACTCCTTTGACCGTTCCTCGTTCATGCCTGGGATATTACTGGGCATCCGAAAAGTCAGCTCTCACCCTGGCTTAACACACGGACTCGACCATTACCTCGAACTGAACTAAAAACCATGAACTCGCTACGAAACTTCACAGCGAGCGCATGTGTGCTCTTAGTCCTCACCATCTTCATACTGCCCTTAGAAAATCACACGAAACTTTCTCTAATCGCGGTTTTAGCCTGTAGCGCTCTATTCCTCTTCTGGGAGGTAACCGGACGAACCAAAGCCTTTGCATGGGCTATCATTATCGCGCTCACTCTTTACCTACTGATGAGCATGAGATATGCTCTGGCTTTATTCCAAGCAGGAACACCCACCGGTTATCTGATGGGCGCTGGCATGATAGGCCTACCAATACTAGGGGGGTGGGCCATGATACGAGAAATACTCTTTGGTATACGTGTTGAAAAACTTGAACAACAACTCCACCTCGACGACACCTCCAACTCGTATCGTGAACTGCTCCAACAATTAGATGACGGACAAGCCCAAGAGCTCTTTAATAGCGTAGAAGATCGTATTAAACACGAACCCCACAGCTGGAAGAACTGGTTTGTTCTTGGACGCATCTATGAAGTACTCAAAGACCGTAAACGGGCCAGAAAATCTATACGTATAGCGCTCGCCTTATCTGAAGGTAAAACACCCGCATCGTTAGAGGTGTAGAGGTGTTAGCGGAGATGATGAGTCGGCAAAATACAAAAACTGAGCAAAAGAGGGTAGTCTAAAGAATATGTCTGAGTCCTTAAACCACACTAAAGGTACGTTTGTTGAGCCGATTTTTGGCAGAATGCTCACCGCTATGGTGACTCCTTTTTCTGCTGACGGCTCTGTTGATGAAGAAAAAACAGCCCAACTGGCACAATACCTTGTTGATCATGGTCACGATGGGTTAGTTGTTTGTGGCACAACAGGCGAGTACTCCACCATGACAGACGAAGAAAATGAGCGGGTTTTCCGTATCGTCAAAGATGCGGTGGGGCAGCGTACCACGATTATTGCTGGTGTTGGTTCTAATGATACTGCCCATACTTTGCATTTGGCTCAGCGTGCTGAAGCAGTTGGTGTTGACGGTCTTTTAGTGGTGACACCGTATTACAATAAACCGACTCAGTCTGGTTTGCTCGGGCATTTTACCGCTATTGCAGATGCTGTACATACTCCTGTAATGCTTTACGATATTCCTGGGCGTGCGGGTATCCCTATCGCTCCAGCTACTTATCAGAAGCTTGCTCAACACGAAAATATTGTTGCTGTCAAAGACGCTAAGGCTGACTTTTCTGCGGCAACAGAAGTGATGGCAACAACCGATTTACAGTTTTATTCTGGTGACGACGGGCTCACCTTGCCATGGTTGGCTATGGGAGCTGTCGGACTGATCGGCGTGACAACTCATATTGCACCGCAATTATTCCGAACATTGATTGATGCCGTCGTCGCTGAAGATTTATCTCGAGCGCAACAGTTGCATCGAGAGCTCACTCCTATTGTTACGGCAACGATGTCGTGTGTTCCAGGGTGTGTAGCTGCCAAAAAGATTCTTACATGGCAAGGACTTTTGGATTCTCCAACGGTTCGCTTGCCACACGTGGAGCCGACGCAAACAGAGGAGACTCTCATGCGTTCTTATCTAGAGCAATCGTCGATAGCTTCCACTCTTATTCGCTAAAAACTCGGATGAAGCGGGTTCATGAACTCTTCTAGTTTGTGGACTCGCTTTTGCCATGACATATATTGAAGGACATAATATTGGCAGTATTTGATACAGAACTTCGCCAACCTAAAAAGTTGAAAAAAGACACTCTACGTGTTGTTCCTCTTGGCGGGTTAGGCGAAGTCGGACGTAACATGACCGTATATGAGATTAACGGTCAGCTTCTCATCGTGGACTGTGGTGTGCTCTTCCCTGAAGAATCACAGCCTGGTGTCGACCTCATTCTGCCCGATTTGAACTACATCAAAGACCGGCTTGACGACATCGCGGCAGTTGTCCTCACCCACGGACATGAAGACCATATAGGTGCGGTACCGTATCTATTGCGCCGTCGCCCTGATATTCCGTTGATTGGTTCTCAGCTAACTTTAGCGTTGGTTGAAGCGAAGCTTGCTGAACACCGCATCAAACCCTATACCCTCACTGTTGTTGAGGGGCAGACCGAAAAAATTGGTCCTTTTGAATGCGAATTTGTGGCTGTTAACCACTCTATTCCAGACGCTTTAGCAGTATTCATTCGTACAGCTGCCGGTAAAGTACTTCATACTGGCGACTTTAAAATGGATCAGCTACCTCTAGACGGTAGGCTCACTGACCTTCGCCATTTTGCGCGTTTAGGAGAAGAAGGCATTGACCTCTTCTTACCAGATTCAACCAACGCTGAAGTTCCTGGTTTCACCCCGACTGAAAAGAACATTGGTAAGGTTCTTTCTCAGGTTTTCCGTGACGCTACCCAGCGTATTATTGTGGCGTCTTTCTCCTCTCACGTGCACCGCGTTCAACAGGTACTTGAAGCTGCCCATGAGCGTGGCCGAAAAGTAGTGTTGGTGGGACGTTCAATGGTCCGTAATATGACCATCGCCGAGAAATTGGGATACTTGAAAGTTCCTCCAAATACTTTGGTTGATTTGAAGAAAATTGACCAATACCGTCCTGATGAAATCGTCATGATGTGTACCGGTTCTCAGGGAGAGCCTATGGCAGCTTTATCTCGTATGGCTAATGGGGATCATAAGATTCAGGTTGAACAAGGTGACACTATTGTTCTTGCTTCTTCTTTGATTCCCGGTAATGAGACGAGCGTTTATCGCGTTATTAACTCTTTGTTGAAGCTCGGTGCTGAGGTTATTCATAAGGGCAACGCAAAAGTTCACGTTTCTGGGCATGCGGCTGCTGGAGAGCTGCTGTACTGCTATAACATTCTCAAACCTAAGAACGTTATGCCTGTTCACGGTGAAGTTCGACATCTTATTGCAAATGGTAATTTGGCAATTGAGACGGGTGTTCCTGAAGAAAACGTCTTATTGTGTGAAGGCGGCACTGTTGTTGACTTGGCAGATGGTGTAGCTCAAATCGTCGGTCAAGTACGCTGCGACTACGTTTATGTTGATGGCCGTTCGGTGGGAGAAATTACCGAAGAAGACCTCAAAGACCGCTTGGTCTTGAGTGAAGAAGGCTTTGTCTCTGTTGTTGCTGTGATTGATCGTGAAGCAAAACGCGTGGTCTTCGGGCCAGACATTCACGCTCGAGGAGTCGCTGAAGACGATTCTGTCTTTGAAGATATTGCTCCTAAGATTACCGCTGCTCTTGAAGACGCGTTGCATCTTGCTCCCGAGAAGGTTCATACGACGCATCAACTACAGCAGATTGTCCGCCGTACGATTGGTTCGTGGGTTGCTCGTCGTCTGCGACGTAAACCCATGATTTTGCCAACGGTTTTGGACACTCCTTCGGCAAAGACTTCAACAACTGAATAAGTTAAAGATAAGGTTTAACTTATTAGTTTTTATTCGTTATGATTCAAGCGGGTGAAACGACCTTTGGGAAGGTTTCACCCGCTTGAACCCACTGAAAACTTACGGGATGTATGGCACGCAGAACAGCATCAGCTCAGAAATCGAACACGAAGCGTTCTTCAACACGCACGCAAACTCGAAAGAAGAGCACTACTTCGCGCTCTTCGGCACGTTCAACAGCAAAAGTTGAGCGTCCTTCATGGTTCTCTCGTACCATTCTTGGTACGTGGAATGGTTTTGCGCACCTGATAGGTGGGGCTATTCGACGTATGGGCGAACTCCGCACTGATATTGCACCAGAAGACCGTCGTGACGGAGGCGCTTTAGTCGTTCTGTTAATGGGTCTTATTACTGCCGGTGTTGAATGGTGGGCATGGGGCACCGTTGTCTTACCCTCTTGGGTTGAAACTCCTCTGCATGGGTGGCATGTGCTTGTAGGGGGAGTATGGGGGCAAGGCGCTCTACTCATTCCCTTCTTTGCGGTCTTCTTCGCCGTTCGTATTTTCCGCCATCCGTTAGAGGTTCGTTCGAATAACCGTATTGCTGCTGGGCTGACGATTATGCTCGTTGCAGCGTCGATGGTTGCCGCGAAACTGAATGATTTTCCAACCTTTGCTCAAGGTTTTGAGGGAGTGTGGAACGGCGGTGGCGTTGTTGGGCTGGTGGTTTCTGCTCCTGCGGTACGTCTTGTTGGCGGTATTAACATTCTTGAATGGGTTCTTTGCGGATTTGTCTTTGCCTTAGGTCTGTTGATTGCGACAAAGACTCCACTGCGCCATGTTGGCCCTCGTCTCGTGCATATTATGGGGATTCTCTTAGGAGAGCCTCCTGCTAAAATGCCTAAAAAGCATGAACCTGAAGATAAGGTTGAATCACAGGTTCCGGTGTACCACGACCGTAGTTACCTCTACGAGAACGAAACAACAGCTTCAGAGCCCTCTTCTTCACGTGGCTTACTCGCTTGGTTAGGCTTTGGCAAAAATGCCCACCGAGACACTTCACTGGATCGTTACGACGGAGATGAAGCCTTCGAAACTGCTCTGCTCACTGAAGAACTAGAACCGCACGAACAACTCTCTTCAGAATCTGCTGCACCACCACAAAAAGGTCGTTTTAAACGCCGTTCAGCACGAACCGAGCCTGACACACAAAACTTAGAGACGCTCGCCTCTGCCCAAAAACTTCACAAAAAAACACCTACTGTTTCTCAACCCACACCAAAACTCTTTGACCAAGACCAGTGGGCGACAAAAGAAACGAGCACTCTTGACGCTCCTGCTCAGCGTTTAGCGCAAGCTCAACAAGCTGCTATCGTTCATGGGCGACGAGAAGAACCTCAAGAACACGAAAAAATCTTCTCAACGGCTGAAGAACCTGCAACTTCTTACATTGAGCCGTCCTTTGACGCGCCAGAACCTGCTGTTGCTAATATAGAGCCACCTAACACGCCAGTAGAGCTAACACCTCCACCGGCTGAAAAAACCGCAACGCCAAAGCCCTCAACACCAAAGCCCGAAGTGGCCGAAAAACCTGCAATAAAGTCACCGCTGACAAACAACACTCTTAAACCAGCGGTGCAAGAGGCTCGCCCGCAACAGGTCGTACCGCTATCCACCGGCACTTACGCCCTGCCCGAAGAATCCATGCTGGTGGCAGGACCTCCTGCCAAAGAAAGCTCCGAGGTCAACGCTCAAGTCGTAGAATCTTTGACGAACGTCCTTGAACAATTCAACGTTGACGCAGAAGTGACTGGATTCTCTCGAGGACCTACCGTTACTCGCTATGAAATCGAACTAGGTGCTGGCACTAAAGTTGAACGTGTTACTGCACTATCCAAGAACATTGCTTATGCCGTGGCATCTGCAGACGTACGCATTCTTTCCCCTATCCCCGGTAAATCCGCAATTGGTATCGAAATTCCTAATACCGACCGCGAAACCGTAGCTTTAGGTGACGTACTACGTTCGAGCCAAGCACACCATAATGACCACCCCATGATTATGGGTGTGGGTAAAGACGTTGAAGGTGGATTCGTTCTAGCTAACCTTGCAAAGATGCCACATATGCTTGTTGCTGGTGCTACCGGCGCCGGTAAATCCTCGTTTGTCAACTCAATGATTACCTCTATCTTGATGAGGGCAACACCAGACCAAGTACGTTTGGTCATGGTCGATCCTAAACGCGTAGAACTGACCGCATATGAGGGTATCCCACATCTGATTACTCCCATCATTACGAACCCTAAGAAAGCTGCTGAAGCTTTGCAATGGGTTGTTCGTGAGATGGATGCTCGCTATGACGACTTAGCACACTACGGTTATAAGCATATTGATGACTTTAACAAAGCGGTCGAAGCTGGAAAGATTCAACCTGACCCAGGTAGCAAACGCACCATCAAAACATACCCGTATCTTTTGGTCATCGTCGATGAGCTTGCTGACTTAATGATGGTTGCTCCACGCGACGTTGAAGAAGCCATCGTTCGCATTACTCAGCTTGCGCGTGCTGCTGGTATCCACCTTGTCCTAGCAACACAGCGTCCTTCTGTTGACGTCGTCACCGGTCTGATTAAAGCGAACGTTCCTTCTCGTATGGCGTTTTCGACGTCTTCAGTCACCGACTCTCGAGTGGTCTTGGATCAGCCCGGTGCTGAGAAACTCATTGGGCAAGGTGACGCTCTATTCTTGCCGATGGGTGCTTCAAAACCGATGCGTGTACAGGGCGCTTGGGTGAGTGAATCAGAAATTCATCAGATTGTTGAACACGTCAAGACTCAGATGCCGGTGAACTACCGTGAAGATGTTCTACAATCGGCGCCGAAGAAACATATAGATGACGACATCGGCGACGACCTTGACGTTCTCTTGCGTGCTGCCGAGCTGATTGTGACCACACAATTTGGTTCTACCTCAATGTTGCAACGTAAACTGCGTGTAGGCTTTGCTAAAGCGGGACGTCTGATGGACCTCCTAGAATCTCGCGAAATCGTTGGCCCCTCAGAAGGCTCGAAAGCACGTGATGTTCTTGTTCCGCCTGAAGAATTACCCGCTGTGCTTGCACGTTTACGAGGTGAAGATGTGCCAGAGCCATCTGCTGGTTCACAAAATACAGGTGCTGATGAGTACCTGAACGTTGATGAGCCATCATCGGATGATGACTCAAGCGAAGATGCGTGGAGTTTAACCGGTCGGTAAAAATGACGACAGAATAGAGGAAGGTTCTATCATGGGCAGAAAAAAACAGCAGACGCTATGGAACGTGCCTAATATTCTCACCATGTTGAGAATTGCAATGGTGCCTTTATTTATGGTGCTGTTGCTGGCGTCAGGCCCATATGGGCATTCCTCGTCGTCGGCACGCTGGTGGGCAGTTGCTGTTTTTGCGCTCGCTATGCTAACGGATTGGCTTGATGGGTATATTGCTCGTTCTCAGAACCTCATCACAAATTTTGGAAAAATTGCAGATCCCATTGCTGACAAGTTGTTGACCGGTGCCGCCTTTATCGGATTCTCACTATTGGGCGAGCTGTGGTGGTGGGTGACAGTCGTTATTCTTCTGCGTGAATGGGGAATTACGCTCATGCGTTTCTTTGTGATCCGTTATGGCGTGATGGCCGCTGGCAAGGGTGGAAAACTTAAGACTGTCTTGCAAACTATTGCCGTGATTCTTATGCTTCTTCCGTTAGGTCTATTAGGTTTCTGGGCTTTATTGCCGGGGTATGTGGTATTAGCTGCGGCAACAGTTTTGACGGTAACTACTGGCGTTGAATACGTGCGTCATGCTTTAGAACTGCGTCGTACTGCTCGTAGAAGAAGGTTCTTATGACTTCTCAGACACTTGCGGAACAAGTGGTGTTCTATGCGCGACAACGACAGATTCTTATCGCTACTGCCGAGTCTTTGACCGGTGGAATGGTATCGCAACAGTTGTGTTCTGTTGCGGGGGCTTCTTCGGTGTATCGCGGTGGTATCGTTTCGTATGCAACAGATTTGAAGGCAAAACTTTTAGGTGTAGACGAGCAACTTCTAGAACGTGAAGGTGCTGTTCACCCTGAGGTGGCTCAGAGTATGGCTTTTGGTGCTGCTCAAGTGTGTGGGGCTGATTATGCTCTTGCTACGACGGGTGTTGCTGGACCTGAACCGTTGGATGGTCAACCCGTTGGTCGAGTATTTTTGGGTCTTTGTACTCCTGAGGGTAATTTTGCTCAGGGGAAGATGTATCAGGGTACACGTGATGAGATTCGTAAAAGTGCTTGTCAAGATGCTTTAGAACTCTTGTTAGGCTATGTGAAATGATTCAGCGAAAGATGTTTAGCTGAATTTTCAGTAAAACTACAGAAAACTTTGAGATAAAAGGGGAATGAAATAGCCTCTTTGTGCTGTTATATATAATGCATCTTTCAAGAACTTGATGATTCAAAAGTTCTTTGTGAATCAAGATAGTAGATGAGTGCTTGAAGATTCATCATGCGTTAGGCTATAGAAAATATAGCTTCGAAGATTCGAAGCCAGAAATATCAGGAGTTAGGTATAAAAATGACCAAGCAACCCGTATCCGTGAACGGTGTCGTCCGTTGGAAGGATGTGGGTCAGTCCACCAACACTGCACCCACTCAACACGAGCCAAAAGTACTTCTTTTGCGTCAAGCTATTGGTGAGGTGCTTCGCGATGTTCGTCAGCGTCAAGGACGTACGCTTCGTGAAGTTTCGCATAGTGCCCGTGTTTCTCTGGGATATCTTAGCGAGGTGGAGCGTGGGCAGAAGGAAGCTTCTTCTGAGCTTCTTGGTTCTATCTGTCAGGCATTAGATATTCCGTTATCACAGATGTTACGTGAGGTTTCTGACCGCATTTCTGGAGAAGAGCGGTTCAGTGTTCCCGATACTGTTCCTACAGAATTTTCAGAGCAGTTTAATCGTGAGTATGGTATTGCTGCAACATCTTCTAAAGATATCCCTGCTGAATGTGCCACAACACGCTAAAGTGTAGCGGTTCATAGAATATGAGGTACGGTTGCTTACTACGGTGGGCAACCGTACTTTATCTGTGAGGACATCATGCGTTTAAGTGAATTTTGGAGATTGATGGATGATGAGTTTGGTGCTCATTATTCTCGAGTGCTTGCCAAAGATGTTGTGTTGGGTGCTTGTGGTGATGTGACTGCTATTGAAGCGCTAGAGCAAGGTGTTGAGGTGCGTCGAGTATGGGAAGCTGTGTGCGATGTGCAGGATGTTCCTGAGTCTCGTCGTTTGGGGCGAGATATACCACCGCGAAAAAATTAGTAATTTTGTTCTATTTTATTTTCTGTGTTAGTAGAAAATGTGTTCGATAGAGGGTATGCTCTGTATTCGGAGCTTGAAGATATAACGCACGGTATCTTATCCACAGTTTTGTACTTCTCTGTTTTTCAGCGCTAACGCTTGTAGAGTGGTAACTAACAATAACAATAGTCATTCGGACGTGCCGAAGTGAGGTAACACAATATGGCAGCTAAATCTCGAAATACTCAGCAGGTAAGCCGAGTATCTGATGAAGGTCGCGAAAAAGCTTTAGAGACTGTTCTTGCCCAAATCGACAAGAACTACGGTAAAGGCGCTGTGATGCGCCTTGGCGACAAAGAAGCCGTTAAAGTGGAGACTGTCTCAACCGGCGCCTTGTCTCTGGACGCTGCTTTGGGTATTGGCGGATTGCCTCGTGGTCGTGTCATCGAGATTTATGGTCCTGAATCTTCTGGTAAAACAACGGTAGCTTTACACGCCGTTGCTGATGTTCAAAAACGTGGCGGTATCGCTGCATTTATTGATGCTGAGCATGCACTTGACCCAATCTATGCTGCAAAACTTGGTGTCGATACAGATGCCTTGCTTGTTTCTCAGCCTGATACTGGCGAACAAGCTCTAGAAATTATGGACATGCTCGTTGGCTCTGGTTCCGTAGACATTATCGTCGTAGACTCTGTTGCTGCTTTGGTTCCGCGCGCTGAGATTGAAGGCGAAATGGGGGATTCCCACGTTGGTCTACAGGCTCGTTTGATGTCTCAGGCGTTGCGTAAAATTACGGGTCGTTTGGCACAGACCGGTACTACCGCAATTTTCATCAACCAGCTACGCGAAAAAATCGGTGTGTTCTTTGGTTCTCCAGAAACAACAACCGGTGGTAAAGCTCTTAAATTCTATGCTTCCGTTCGTATCGACATTCGTCGTATCGAGACGCTAAAAGACGGTGCGCAGCCTATCGGTAACCGTACTCGAGCTAAAATCGTTAAAAATAAGATGGCTCCACCTTTCAAACAAGCTGAATTCGACATCCTATACGGCGAGGGCATCTCCGTTGAAGGTGGCATTATCGATATGGGCGTTGACAACGGCATCGTTAAAAAATCTGGCGCTTGGTTTACTTACGAGGGTGAACAGCTTGGGCAAGGTAAAGAAAACGTTCGTAAGTTCTTGAAAGACAATCCGGAGCTCACCGAAGAAATTAAATATAAGACCTTAGTTAAACTCGGCATCATCGAAGACGATACGCAGATTGGGGAGAGTGAAATTCAGGAGAGTGACCCTCTCAATAGCTCTTCAGACGGGCTCTAATATTTCTTAGATAGTGGGGTAAGGAGCGTATGCTTCTTACCCCACTATTTATTCGTGAACCATTGACGTTTCATGTTGAGCTATATTGCCTAGCATCAAAGTTGAGGAGAAGAACATGGAATCTTTTGACGAAGAGAACTATCCTTCATGGCACCCTGCAGCATGGGGCGCTGCAGAAGAAGACCTACTTAAAAGTTCTCAGGACTTCTCTGGCTCATCTTCAGCGGGGCAAAACCCCTGGGGTGATCAAAATGCCTCTGAGAGCAAAGAGCTCAGCGAAGAACAGAAAGCCCGCGAGTTTACGCACGCAAAAAATATTGTGTACCAGCAACTAGCGGCTTCTGCTAAGTCACGTTTTCAGCTTGAGAAAAAACTATCCGATAAAGGAATCTCTGCAGAAATTGCAGAAGATATTTTGCAACGTTGTGAAGCTGTTGGACTTGTTGACGATGAAGAATACGCCCAGATGTATGTGCGTACAACAGCAACGCTGAAGAAATTATCTCGTTCAGCACTACGACGAGAACTACAAGCTAAAGGGATTCGTGAAGAATATATTGAGCAGGCGTTAGCTCAACGTAGCGACACTGACGAATACGAAGATGCTGTGAGCCTTGTGCAAAAGAAATTACGTCCGTCAATGAATTTCAGCAACTATCGAGAAAAAGAGAAAATTATGCGTCGTCTTGTCTCCATGCTAGGACGTAAAGGATACTCTTCTTCTCTGGCATTTTCTGTAGTGCGTTCGGAGGTAGAGCGCATGGCTGAACATCAAGAACGTTCATCCTACGAATAAAGTTCACAACGAGATAGGGCAAGAGAACACATCGTATTGGTTGGCGCTATACGTGCTTTGGTATGAGTGACCAAAAACCCGTAAAATCTACTCTTAGTGACAGCCTGACAGTATATTTCATCGAGTAGGGTTAAAGAGTGACTTTGAATCTTCCTGAACAACAGACTTCTTCAACAACGTGTACAACAACCTCTAAGCCTTCACGAACCTACGAAGTTCGTACTTTCGGCTGCCAGATGAACGTCCACGATTCTGAACGCATGAGCGGATTGCTCGAAGCTAATGGCTATGTACCCGCCAGTTCAGAACAAACACCAGATCTCATCGTCTTTAACACCTGCGCTGTACGTGAGAATGCTGACAACAAGCTATACGGTAACCTTGGTCAGCTTGCTCCTGTCAAACGAGCCCATGAAGGAATGCAAATTGCTGTCGGCGGATGTCTTGCACAAAAAGATCAAGACACCATCATCAAAAAAGCGCCGTGGGTAGACGTCGTTTTCGGAACACACAATATCGGTTCACTACCAACATTGTTAGAACGCGCGCGACATAACCACCAAGCCCAAGCAGAACTTCTTGAATCTCTCGAAGTTTTTCCCTCCACGTTACCTACCAAACGCGATAACGTGTATTCTGGGTGGGTTTCTATCTCTGTAGGTTGTAACAACACCTGCACTTTCTGTATCGTGCCAAGCCTACGCGGTAAAGAGAATGACCGCCGCCCAGGAGAAGTCCTCGCAGAAGTTCAAGCACTTGTCGACGACGGAGCTATCGAAGTGACCTTGCTTGGTCAAAATGTGAACTCGTACGGGGTAGACTTTGGCGACCGTCAGGCCTTTTCAAAACTTCTACGTGCCTGCGGAAATATTGAAGGGCTTGAACGAGTCCGATTCACCTCACCACACCCTGCAATGTTTACCGACGACGTCATCGACGCAATGGCTGAGACGCCAAACGTTATGCCGGTGCTACATATGCCTTTGCAATCTGGCTCAGATAAGGTGCTTAAAGATATGCGTCGCTCATATCGGTCTAAGAAGTTCCTCGGCATCTTAGATAAAGTTCGTGCACGTATTCCTGAGGCCGTCATCACCACAGATATTATTGTCGGGTTCCCTGGAGAAACTGAAGAAGACTTCCAAGAGACACTAAAAGTTGTTGAACAAGCACGTTTCTCTTCTGCTTTTACCTTCCAATATTCGATTCGTCCTGGTACTCCCGCTGCAACTATGGAGAATCAAGTACCTAAAGAAATTGTTCAAGAACGCTATGAGCGTCTCATTGCTTTACAAGACCGTATTGCTGGTGAAGAAAACCGTAAACAGCTAGGTAAAACGGTAGAGCTGATGGTGGTTGCAGAATCCGGACGTAAAGCAGAACAAACTCATCGTCTTGCAGGACGTGCTCGAGATCAGCGTTTGGTGCACTTCTCTGTTCCTGCCGGTTGTGAGCAGCCTCGACCCGGAGACCTCGTCACTTTACCCATTACGGAAGCCGGTTCTTTCCACCTTATTTCAGACCCTAGCGCTGAAGAGTATTCTTTACGTCGTTCACGTGCCGGTGACGCTTGGGATAGAGCACAAGCTGATTCTTGCGGTACAACTGGCACTACTCAAGTTCCTGGGACACCGGTGAACTTGGGGTTCCCCACTTTTCGTTCCTAGCCGTTAAAGGTACTGTGTGATAGCCATGCTTGCTTCTCAAATGCAAGAAGAACACAATTTACCCGTTATTGCTGTTGTCGGCCCAACGGGTGCAGGGAAAACGGACTTTGCGATTGAGTTAGCTCAACATCTTGGTGGAGAGTGTATTAATGCTGATTCGATGCAGTTCTATCGTGGGATGGACATCGGTACGGCTAAAGTCACAGTAGAAGAGATGCGGGGGATTCCTCACCATCTTCTGGATATTCTCGACATTCGTGATGAAGCGTCTGTAGCCATTTTCCAGCAGCAGGCAAGAGAACTCTTCGACCAGATTCGTTCACGTGGAAAATATCCCATTATGGTGGGCGGCTCTGGGCTTTATGTTCGTGCAGCATTGGATATTTTAGATTTTCCTCCCACTGATGCTCAGATGCGTCAACGCCTAGAGCGAGAGCTTATTGAACAGGGGCGTGGCGTTCTTCTCCAACGTTTACAAGAAGTTGATCCTGTATCTGCTACTCGTGTGCGTGACGATAGACGTCTTGTGCGCGCTTTGGAAGTCTGGGAAATATCAGGGCGACCGTTCTCGTCCTTTATGCCAGAACGTGAGTATTATCAGCCTGCTGTACAAGTCGGGATTAATTGTGACCGTTCTCAGTTGCATCAGCGTTTAGAAGCTCGGGTTGAGAAGATGGTTCAACGCGGTCTTGTGGATGAAGTCCGAACACTAGAATCTTTAGGCCTTCGAGAGGGAAAAACGTCATCTCGTGCGATTGGGTATCGGGAGTTCTTACGTCTTATCGAGGCGGAAAGTTCTGCGTCAAAGAGCTATTCTTTGGAACAGGCTATGATGGATACGACGACTGCGACCCGTCAGTTTGCACGCCGTCAAATCACATGGTTTAACGCTGATCCTCGAGTCAGGTGGCTTGAGGGCGATACCTGCGAAAAACTCGCTCAGACGCAACAGCTTCTGGCAGAATACTGATAAACATTTTGATATCACAAGCAACGATAACGCGTGTTCTCATCGACGGCGAAAGGCAATGAGTATGACAGAAAATATGTGGGGAGATTTGACCGGTGTTCCACTCACCAAAGGACATGGAACCGGCAACGACTTTATTTTCGTCACTGACCCTGAAAAACAATTAAAACTACCAGAAGAACTCATTGCCCGTGTCTGCGATCGTCACTTTGGTATTGGTGCTGACGGTTTTATTCGTGCTGTTAAAGCGCAGATGATGGAATCTGACGCACCTGAAGACCGCTGGTTTATGGATTATCGTAATGCTGACGGAACCATCGCTGAGATGTGTGGTAATGGTGTTCGAGCTTTCGTAGAATATTTGGTTTCTGAAGACTTGTTGACACTTGAAGAAGGCGATCGGGTTCGTATCAGCACCCGTGCAGGGGTGAAGACTGTCGGCAAAACAGACAACGGATATGCCATTGATATGGGGCCATGGAGTTTCATCGATGGAGATGTCGCCCGTGAAAGTGGCGTAGACTCGCAGGTGAGCGTCCGAGGGCTTAAGACACCTCGTTCGGCGCTCTCCATTTCTATGGGGAACCCTCATACTGTTGTTGCTCTGGGCACTGACGGAAAACTAGACGGGCTGAGCCTTGATGCTGCTCCGAAAGTGAGCCCGACACCTGCCCACGGTACGAACGTTGAGTTTGTTGTTCCTGAAGAAATTGAGGATACAGAAGCTGAAACAGGGTTAGCGCATGTGGGCGCTATTCGGATGCGCGTTTATGAGCGTGGTGTGGGAGAGACTCTCTCTTGCGGTACTGGTGCTTGTGCAGCAGCTGCGGCAACCCGCTTCTGGGCTGGAGATGACGCCCCCGATGAATGGCTCGTGTACGTTCCTGGGGGAACTTTAGCTGTCACCTTTGTAACGGGCCCTGACGACCTCGAACATGTGGTGCTAGCAGGTTCGGCTAGTATGGTTGGAAAAGTCGTTCTTGTATAGTCGTGATGATGTGAAGTTCTATGTTTTGAGAACCTCACATCATCTTTTTAAGCGTTGCGAATTAAGCGTTGCGAACAACTTCAAGGATTCGGAACCCCTTAGAGGTACTGTAGCGTGATACGTGAAAAGTTCCCTGTGGCTGTTCTTCTAATTCGTGTGCTAACCATTTTTGTAAAGAATCTGCCCCGAGGTTCTTTTGAATCACGAGATATGCGCATCCGCCCACGTTTAACCGTGGAATCCATGTACGTAATATATTGTGTAGGACATCTTTTCCTACACGGATAGGTGGATTAGACCAGATGGTGTCAAACCGTAAATCTTGAGGTACTTCCTCTGGAGAGTAGACCGTCACATTGGTCAGCCCTAGCTTTTGCGCGTTGGTACGGGTGAGCTGCGCAGAACGTTCGTTAACCTCAACACCGGTGACCTGAGCTTGAGGGTTTTTTAACGCTAAGGTCAGGGTAATAGGGCCCCACCCTGTGCCGATATCAAGAAAAGAGGTGCCTTCTGGCTCGGGTACATTTTCAAGGAGTATTGCGGTGCCTTTGTCGATACCGCTGGGACTGAAAATACCTGATGCGCTTTGTACTCGTACTCGTTGGTTTGCTAGAGTGACGTCAATTTCACGAGGGGAGAAATCGCTATTGGGTGTAGCGGAAAAATAATGTTCGGCAACCATAGCTCACTACTTTACGGGAAAACAGAAGCTGGCGCTTGAACCTTCTTCCTCTGAGCTCGAAGAAATATCGTGGCTTCATACTGAATAAGGGCTGTAGAATGAGAGCAGATTGACGAAAGGTACTATGAATACTTCTGAATTTAATGAGCAGAATCCTCAGAAACTCCCTAGCGACGAACTGTTGAGGGAAACAGTAGACCGTGTTCTTGGGCGTTCTGCATCTTCTCGTTCTGGGGCGCGTGTTTTGGACGAACAAGCACGCGAAATATCTGCCGTGGATATTGAACATTCACACTATGATGGCGCTCAAGAAGATCTTGCTGAGCGTCGAGCCTTGCGACGTGTTGCGGGTCTATCAACAGAACTTGAAGACGTTACAGAGGTTGAGTACCGTCAGCTTCGTCTAGAGCGTGTGGTTCTTGCCGGATTATGGACAGAAGGTACCGTTGCCGATGCAGAAAATTCTTTGCGTGAGCTTGCTGCCTTGGCGCAGACAGCGGGTTCAGAAGTCTTGGACGGCATTATTCAACGTCGTTTAAAACCAGATCCGGGTACTTTTCTCGGTTCAGGTAAAGCACTTGAACTTAAAGATATTGTGCAGGCGACTGGTGCTGATACTGTTATTGTTGATTCAGAGTTGGCTCCTTCTCAGCGTCGTGCGTTAGAGGATATTGTGAAGGTCAAAGTCATTGACCGTACTGCTTTGATTCTTGATATTTTTGCTCAACACGCAAAGTCCCGTGAGGGTAAAGCTCAAGTTGAGTTGGCTCAGCTTGAATATATGCTTCCTCGTTTGCGTGGTTGGGGTGAATCTCTGTCTCGTCAGGCAGGTGGACGTGCCGCGTCGGGTGAGGGTATTGGTTCTCGTGGTCCTGGCGAAACTAAAATTGAGATGGACCGTCGTCGTCTTCGCGCTCGCATGGCAAAGCTACGTCGTGAGATTGCGGCGATGGCGCCCTCTCGCCAGACCAAGCGTTTGAACCGTCAGCGTCATGACGTTCCTTCTGTGGCGATTGCTGGCTATACCAACGCTGGTAAGTCTTCTTTGTTGAACCGTTTGACTGATGCTGGTGTCCTCGTTGAGAATGCTTTATTCGCGACTCTTGACCCTACGGTACGTAAAGCCCAGACACCTGATGGTGTGGGGTACACGCTTTCTGACACGGTAGGTTTTGTGCGTTCTTTACCTACTCAGCTGGTAGAGGCTTTCCGTTCTACGCTTGAAGAAATTGCTGATGCTGATGTGATTGTGCACGTGGTCGATGGGTCTCACCCTGATCCTGAGGGGCAGATTAAGGCGGTTCGTGAAGTTTTACACGAAGTGGATGCACACGAGATTCCTGAGATTATTGTTCTGAACAAGGCAGATGCCGCTGACCCGATGGTACTTGAACGTGTGCAACAACGTGAGCGAGATACTGTGGTGGTGTCTGCTCGTACGGGGCAGGGGATAGCGGAGCTTCAAGAGGTTATTGCGAAGCGTATTCCACGCCCTTCGGTTCAGCTGAATCTGCTTATCCCATATACGCATGGTGAGGTCGTTTCTCGTTTGCACCAGTGGGATGCAGAGATTCTATCAACAGCTTTTGTTTCTGATGGGACATATATTCAAGTGCTGGTTCGTGAACAACTTTCCTCTGAACTAGCAGAATATGCTTTAGACGACGAATTGATGGAAGTCTTACGACCAGAGATTGAACAAGCTCGTCAGGATGGTGCTGTTGAGGTTTCTTCTCGATGAGTTCTTGTGAAGAACCAGTGAGCGCTCCTACTGGAGAAGAGCTTGAGACGTTGCCTGGAGCGAAGCCTGCTCTTGAACTACTCGATCATGTGATTGCTTCTAGCGGGGGAGAACAGCGTGCTGGGCAACGGAAAATGCTCGCTCATGTGGCTCAGTCCTTTGAACTGAAACGTCATCTGCTGGTCCAAGCTGGTACGGGAACGGGAAAGTCTTTGGGCTATCTGATTCCTGCTGTTCATTATGCTCAATTTTCGGATAAGCCTATTGTGGTTGCGACGGCGACTTTGGCGTTGCAAACACAGATTATCAATCGTGATTTACCGCGACTTTTAGAAACCCTTTCGAATGTTCCTGAGGGGCAAACTGATGTTGCTGTTCTCAAGGGCCGTAATAATTATGTGTGTGTTCATAAGCTTGAGGGCGGTTACCCTGAGGATGAACAAGAGGACACTCTTTTCGCTGCAGATGTGGCCAGTGGTTCTGTTGGCCGTCTTGGTCAGGAAGTGTTGCGTCTTCGTCAGTGGGCTCAGACAACTGATACTGGTGACAGGGACGATATTAAACCCGGTGTCTCTGACCGTGCTTGGCGTCAAGTCTCTGTATCTGCTGCTGAATGTTTGGGTAAACGCTGTCCTTTGGTGGAGTCTTGCTTTAGTGAGCTTGCACGTGAGAAGGCCGCTCAATCAGACATTATTATTACGAATCATGCTCTTTTAGCGATTAATGCTTTTGAAGGTATTGGTGTTTTGCCGGAGCATGAGGTTGTTGTTATTGATGAGGCACATGAGCTGGCAGACCGTGTGACGGGTGCTGTGACGGGATCTCTTTCTGCCGGAATGGTATATTCGGCTGCTCGTTTGGTGCGTAAACACACGAAAGCTAGTTCTGATCCTTTAGAGCATGCTGGTAGCGCTTTAGAAACGTCTTTACGTGGTGTTGCTGCAGAGCTTTTACCTCGTGGCTTGACGGAGAGTATTGCTCATTCTGTGGAGCTGGTGCGTGAAGCTGCACGTGTAGCATTATCTGATACGAAAAGTGATTCTAAAGATAGTGATGCTCCTCGTCAGCTAGCTCGTAGCGCGCTGTCTGAGTTATTAGAGATAGCGGAACGGTTATTGGGCGCTGATGAGCATCATGAGGTGGTGTGGTTATCTCGTCCACAATCGTGGGAAGCTGGGCGTGGTTATGCTCCTGCTTCTGATGATGACCCCGCAACGTTATATATTGCTCCCTTATCGGTTGCGATGCAGATGCGTGATGGGCTTTTTGATGGGCGAACTGTGGTATTGACTTCTGCAACATTAAAGTTGGGGGAGTCCTTTGATATGGTTGCTCATTCTTTGGGGTTAAGTGGTGCCGGTGCTCCTCGTTGGGAGGGGCTAGATGTTGGTTCTCCTTTTGATTACCCTAAGCAAGGTCTGTTGTATGTTGCTGCTGATATTGCTAAACCATCTCAGGGGATTTCTACTGCTCAATTAGAGCGTATGCGTGAGCTGGTAGAGGCTTCTAACGGTGGTGCTTTGGGGCTTTTTTCTTCAAGGCGTGCGGCTGAAGAAGCTGCGGAGTATCTTCGTGAACATACTGATGTTTCTGTTCTGGTGCAGGGGGAGTCTTCGCTTGGCTCTTTGGTGAAGGAATTTTCTGAGGATAAAGATTCGTGTCTTTTTGGGACGATGAGTTTGTGGCAGGGTGTTGATGTGCCGGGGGATTCTTGCCGTTTGGTGCTGATTGACCGTATTCCGTTCCCTCGCCCTAACGATCCTTTGATGCAGGCTCGTACTCGGGCTGTTGCTTCTCGTGGTGGTAACGGTTTTATGAGTGTTTCTGCGTCATATGCGGCTGTTCGTATGGCTCAGGGTGTGGGGCGTTTGATTCGTTCTAGTGATGATCGTGGTGTGGTTGCTGTTCTTGATTCTCGGTTGGCTACTCAACGGTATTCTGGATATTTGATGAGTGCTTTGCCTCCTTTTTGGAAGACTACAAGAACTGATGTTGTATGTGGCGCTTTGCATCGCTTGCATGCACAAGTGAGTTAGCGCATAAAAATATTGGGTGTGTTCCTGTTAGAGGCAGGAATACACCCAATATATTTTTTATGTGGTTTTGGTATTAGAGACTTCGTAATACTGATACGACTTTGCCCATGATGGTGGCGTTGTCGCCGAGTATGGGTTCGTATCGGGTGTTTTGTGGTAGTAGCCAGGTGTGTCCGTCGCGTTGGCGGAAAGTTTTGACGGTTGCCTCGTCTTCGAGGAGTGCTGCAACGATATCTCCATTATTTGCGGTGTGTTGTGCACGGACGACAACCCAGTCTCCGTCACAGATTGCTGCATCAATCATGGAGTCTCCTTTGACGTGGAGCATGAATAAGTCTCCGTTGCCAACGATTTGGCGTGGCAATGTCATGACGTCTTCGACGGATTGTTCTGCGGTGATGGGACCGCCTGCGGCGATTCTTCCGACTAGGGGTACTACCGCAAAATCTTCGCTGTTGTGTTGAGGTGTTGGTAACTGAACGATGACCGATTCGGTGCTTTTTTCTTCAGTTGTTTCTTGTTCTTCTGCGAGTATTTCGATGGCTCGTGGGCGCTTGGGGTCTCGTCGGATGTAGCCTAATTTTTCTAGTTGTGAGAGTTGGTGTGTCACTGATGATAAGGATGCGAGACCTACGATGTCACCAATTTCTCGCATTGAAGGGGGGTAACCGTGGGTGTCTATAGCTTCAGAGATGGCAGTCAAGATGTGTTGTTGACGCGAACTGAGAGGTTTTCTGCCAGATTGTGGCGCAATAGTAGCGCTGGAGTATGTGTTATCGCTCACGGCGTTCCTTTGTCCATATTGAGGGGCCTGTCTAATGATGTTCTGGCGTAGCACCCCTAGCCATTGCTGAGATAGGGGATTTTAAAAGTCGTTAAACACTACCTGCCAATAAACAGTGTTAGGACAAGAGTATGGCACGTATCGAAAAAGTTCAAACATTTGTTCTAGTTTTTCTCGACTATATTCGAATTTTCTGATAGAACATATGTACTATATAGAACATAGTTTCGATTTATTCAGGGTGAATATTCGATATATAGCTCTATTGCTATCAGGAGGAAATATGTCAAACGTTCTGTATCTTCAGAGTTCAGCGTCTACACGTACCGCAGGTGCTTCACATCCAAATGCGCAGAACGCCTCAGGTATTTACTGGGGTAAGTATCGTATTTCCTTCTTGTTGGGTATAGCTCTTTGCTTCATAGCAATATTGACCTTATTGACTTCTCTCTACCTCGCAAATACCGCTCATGCTTCAACGATGCAAGAATTACAACAGGTGACGGAGCAAGTTACGGTTGGATACGGGGATACTTTATGGAGTATTGCCGAAGAACATTCTGCCGGTATGGACGTTCGTGACGTTTTGCTTCACATTATGCACATTAATGATTTATCATCAACATCCCTAGATGTTGGGCAAAAACTTGAAGTGCCTCTTTACTCATTATGAGAAGTATAAGAGAAGAATATGCGAGGGGTATCTGTTCTCGTTAGACTGTAAGAGTGAATGAAGCATTAGACCCCCTTTCAGTATTACCTATTCGTGACGACTTACGAGGGCGCTCTCCATATGGTGCTCCCATGATTGACGTTCCCATTACCCTTAACGTCAACGAAAATACGCACCCTATGCCTCAAGAAGTGATTGACGCAATCAGCTCAGAAATTGCGACAGTGGCGCAAACCCTTAACCGTTACCCCGATAGAGAGTTTACGACTCTTCGCGAAGAACTTGCCCAGTATCTAGGGCACGGTCTTAAACCTGAGAATATCTGGGCTGCTAATGGCTCTAACGAAGTGCTACAACAACTCTTTCAAGTGTTTGGCGGGCCTGGGCGAAGCGTCATGAGCTTTGTTCCCACCTATTCGATGTACCCTCTCTTAGCTGATGGGACAAATACTCGCTTCATCGCTGGGCAACGTGGCTCCGACTTCTCTCTTGGCCTCGAATCTGCCGTAGCTCAAATTCAAGAACATCGACCAAATATCGTGGTTTTGTGTTCTCCTAACAACCCCACGGGAACAGGGCTTGGGCTAGATGTTATCGAAGCTGTCTATGATGCGATGCAAGAACATGATGGCATTACCATCGTGGATGAAGCATACGCTGAATTCGCTCAAGATACCTCTGCGCACGCGCTAACACTTCTTCCGGGGCGCCCTCGACTAGTCGTAAGCCGTACCATGAGTAAAGCTTTTGCCTTTGCCGGTGCCCGACTAGGATACTTCGCTGCAGACCCTGCAATTGCTGATGCGGTACGACTTGTACGTTTGCCATACCATCTTTCTAGTGTCACTCAGGCTGTTGCAATAGCCGCCTTGCGCCACCGAGAAGGACTGCTCGCTAACGTGCAAGATATTAGAAACCAACGTGACCGTATCGTAAAAACTCTCAAAGAATACGGGCTACAGCCAGCCGTATCAGATTCTAATTTTATCTTTTTTGCTGGACTACGTAACGAAAAAGAAGCTTGGCAATGGCTCCTTGACGACGGCATCTTAGTCCGTGATAACGGCATCGCAGGACATCTGCGAGTGACTGCCGGAACAGCATCAGAAACAACAGCTTTCCTTGAAAGTCTTAAGAAGTATTTGGAACATTCTGGAGAACTACCCGCATCTTGCTAACATCATCGTGAGATGATTCTGGTAGTAGAACATTTCTCCTGAACTATCACTAAAACTAAGGTATCTGTCACCTAGTAGCGATAGATACCTGACGTGTACATCATATAAACCAAGAATATATAGGTAACCAATGCCAGCAAGCACTACAGGAATTGGCCCCCGCACCGCCAGACTAGAACGCACAACGAGCGAGTCCTCTGTCTTCGTTGAAATAAACTTAGACGGCGAAGGACGTTCTGACATCGACACTAGCGTGCCTTTTTACGACCATATGCTCACAGCTCTTGCGAAACATTCCCTGATTGACATGACGATCAAATGCAGTGGTGATACCCATATCGACGTGCACCATACGGTAGAAGATACCGGCATCGTCATCGGCGAAGTCTTACGCGAGGCTCTTGGTGATAAAGCTGGTATCCGTCGTTTTGGGCAAGCAACAGTTCCTTTGGACGAAGCATTAGCACAATGTGTTGTTGATATTTCAGGACGCCCCTATCTGGTGCACACGGGAGAGCCAGCAGGCTACGAATTTCACCTCATCGGAGGGCACTTCACCGGTTCGATGGTTCGCCACGTTCTTGAAGCTATCGCTTACCACGCAGGAATCTGCTTGCATATGACGGTGCTAGGAGGGCGAGACCCCCACCATATTGCAGAGGCACAGTTCAAAGCACTTGCACGTGCGTTGCGTCAAGCGGTTGAACCTGACCCTCGTCATTCTGGTATTCCTTCCACGAAGGGGGCGCTCTAACCATGGGCGTAAGCGTTCAATCCTCTCAGGACAAACCCGTTGTCGTCGTTTTAGATTATGGTGCTGGCAACGTTCGTTCTGCTGTGCGTGCTTTAGAGCAAGCCGGAGCTGACGTAATTCTTTCTCGCCAAGAATCCGATGTGCTTGGCGCAGACGGTTTGGTTGTGCCAGGAGTCGGAGCCTTCGACGCGGTGATGACGAGTCTGAAAAAAATTGATGCTCCTCGTCTAATTGGCCGGCGTATTGCTGGTGGACGCCCTGTACTAGGCATTTGCGTCGGATTGCAGATTTTCTTTGAACAAGGTAACGAACACGGGGTGCTTTCTCAAGGTATGGGAGAGTGGCCAGGTACGGTTGAAAAACTACGTGCTGAAGTTATTCCACATATGGGGTGGAATACTGTCTCTGCCCCCGAAGGGTCAGTGCTCTTTGACGGAATCGAAAACGAACGCTTCTACTTTGTGCATTCCTATGCTGTACAAGAATGGTCTTTTGACCAGAATAATGAAGCGATGTTGCCCCCACAGGTGACGTGGTCTACTCACGGCGTGCCCTTTGTTGCAGCTGTCGAAAATGGTCCGCTGAGTGCAACACAATTTCATCCAGAAAAGTCTTCTCACGCCGGTATTCGCCTCTTACGGAACTGGATTAATTCTTTGCCTCGCACGGGGCGCCTTAACTCCTCAGAAGGGAAGGAGCAATGAGCCCTTTTCTCTCTGGAAGCTTGTTGATGTTAGTGGGAGCTTTTTGCCTTGGTGGCACAATTTCTCTACGACAGCAAAAAGTTCCTCTTGTCGTTCAGGTCGCGATGCTGTGTGTGGCTTTACTGTTCATCGGCTATGGGGGATACGTCCTCTTTGCCTACAACTAAACTTTTACTTTTAAGGAATATGCGATGACAAATCTTTTAGAACTTCTTCCCGCCGTGGACGTTGCAAATGGGCAAGCAGTACGCTTGGTGCAGGGCGAAGCCGGCTCAGAAACTGGGTATGGTAATCCTGTTGAGGCAGCTCTTGCATGGCAGGATGCCGGCGCACAGTGGCTCCACCTTGTTGATTTAGACGCAGCATTTGGTCGTGGACATAACCTTGAGGTGCTCACCTCTGTTGCTAAACACCTCGATATTAATATTGAAATGTCGGGCGGTATTCGTGATGATGAGTCTCTAGAGCGCGCACTGTCTTTGAACCCTGCTCGCATTAATCTGGGTACTGCAGCTCTCGAAAATCCTCAATGGACTCGAAAAGTTATCGCAGAACACGGTGAGAAAATTGCTGTGGGGCTCGACGTGCGTGGAACAACTTTAGCTGCTCGCGGCTGGACTAAAGACGGCGGTCACCTGTGGGACGTACTAGAACGCTTAGAAGCTGACGGTTGCGCTCGCTATGTGTTAACAGACGTGACAAAGGACGGCACCTTGAGTGGGCCTAATCTTGAGCTTCTTAAAGAGGTCGCGCAAAGAACCGATAAGCCGGTGGTTGCCTCTGGCGGTATCTCTACCCTTGAAGATATTCGCGCATTACGGGAATTAGTTCCTTATGGTGTTGAGGGTGCCATCATGGGTAAGGCTCTTTATGCTGGAAAGTTCACTTTAGAACAAGCCTTGGACGTTGCTGGCTATCCAGCGCAGAACGTTGCACCATAATGAGCAATCATCATTCTTCGAAGCCTCCTGCGTCGCGTTCTTTGCCCGCTCATATTCAAGCTCAGCTCAATAGTGCTGGGGGCGAAACTGATACGGGTGGGCAGCCTTGGAAGGGGCGAAATTTAGGTGAAGGAACGAGTCACCGTCATCAATTTTCTGAGGATGATGGTGCGCGTGATGCTGTTATTGCTGAGGTTTTTGAGAAGTTCGTTTCTGGTTCTTGTCGGGAAGAAGATGTTGTTCGTGCTCTAAGCCAATGTCGAGTGTTTGTTCCCGTGGTTGCTGAGGTATCTCATTCGGTTGTTACTGATGAAGGTCTCGTTGCCGATAAAGAAGCAGATATGGCGTTAGTAAGTATCCAAGCGCCCGATGGGAGAAAAGCTCTTCCCGTCTTTACCGATGTGAAAGCTTTGCAACGATGGCATCCTGATGCGCGTCCTGTTGCGGCTTCGATGAGAAAGACTGCTCTTTCTGCGGTAGAAGATGGACAGCAGTTGTTGGTTGTTGATCCGGGTGAGCCGATAACATTTGTGGTGCGCCGTCCTGCATTATGGGCATTGGCTAAGGGTGAGCCTTGGATTCCCTCATATGCTGATGCGCGCGTAGAAGAAGCGTTGAATGCGTTGATTCCAGAGGGTAGCGGTATTGTCCGTGTCCGTGCTGTAGCTGGTGACGGTGTTGCCTCTCAGACGGCTGAGGGGCAACGTCTTTCTGGTGGCGGTGCTGGGCCAGAGCTGAAGATGATGGTGGAGCTGGTTCCTGGCCTGACTCAATCAGAGCTAAATATTGTGTTGGAAGAGTTTCAACGGCGTTTGGCGTCGGATGAGTTGGTCGGGCAGCAGGTAGACTCTGTGCAGTTAGTTTTATCCATGGCGTATTCGTCATAAAGAGTTCATCGTTTTTTCGGTAGAGATGAGGATATATGTCTGAGCGGTATTCGTTCGATGAGGAGCAGAAAAAAGTTCAGGAGCAGGTGCGTGATATTGCGGAGGTGCCTGCTGTAGAGATTATGACAACGGCTGCGGTGCATTTGATGAGTGCGGCTGCTGTGAAATGTGGTTTAGCTGAGGGTGAGGACGCTCAAGACCTTAAGGATTTGGATGAGGCTCGTAAACTGATTACGGCTCTTGCTGGGTTGGTGACGGCAGCTGCCCCTGAAATTGGTTCTCAGCATGCAGCTCCGTTGCGTGACGGTTTGCGAACTTTGCAGTTGGCTTTTCGTGAAGCGTCGATGATTCCTGATGCACCGGGACAAGGCCCAGGGGAGAAGTTCACTGGTCCTGTAATGTGACCTATCTTGTGAGCATCTTTGTGTTTTGCGTTGAAATGCATGCGTAAAGCCGATAGACTGTACATAGTTTGCAAGCGGAGGCTACTCCCACCTGCTTCAGCCACATTCATCCATGTGATTAGGTTGACGGGTTATTCCAAGTGTTCATAAGAGTGAATACTTGAGAAGTACACCTTCGTTTGCTGTGCATCGAAGGTGTTTTTTACATCTTCTATGTACTGATTATTATTCACGGGGAAACCCACTGAGCTAACAGGAGCTACTCATTAGCGATCCACGCATTAATGAACGTATTCGTGTCCCAGAGGTCCGCCTCGTTGGGCCAGGCGGCGAGCAGGTAGGCATTGTTCGTGTTGAAGATGCTTTGCGTCTTGCGCAAGAATCTGATTTGGACCTCGTAGAGGTCGCACCATCAGCGAAACCGCCTGTATGTAAGCTCATGGACTTCGGCAAGTACAAGTACGAAGCCGCAGTTAAAGCACGTGAATCCCGAAAGAAGCAAGTTAACGCTTCTTTGAAGGAAATCCGTTTCCGTCTCAAAATTG
Source organism: Rothia sp. CCM 9419 (assembly GCF_048512815.1). Lineage (NCBI taxonomy): Bacteria > Bacillati > Actinomycetota > Actinomycetes > Micrococcales > Micrococcaceae > Rothia > Rothia sp. CCM 9419. The sequence goes on from NZ_JBLXXY010000006.1 coordinate 117,372, forward strand.
ATACTCATGACTATGAAACTAAAGTGGGACACGCGCGTCGTTTCCTATCTGGCGGTGACAAAGTCAAAGCGATGATTCAATTCCGTGGTCGTGAACAGCAGCGCCCCGAGATGGGTGTGCGGTTGCTAGAGCGCATGGCAGACGATTTGGTCGAGGTTGGTTCTGTAGAGTCAACCCCCCGAATTGACGGTCGTAACATGGTAATGGTTCTTTCTCCGCTTCGTGGTAAAGCTGAAGCACGTAAAGAAGCACAACAACGCTCAGGCGGACGCAAGGGTCGCGAACGTGTCGACACTACTCAGGCTACTCCTGTGAAGAACTCTTTGGCAGATGCAATGCCAGCAGAGCTCAAGGCACAGGCGCAAGCTGAAGCGGAATAGAATAACAAAGTAGAAACGGCGCGGATAGCCATCTAGCAGTGTTATTTGAACGTTGCAGGTGTCTTTCCGATTGTCATGTTTTCTCAGTTTCCGTAGAAAACATGAACCTACCTTGTACATGCGAAGAAATTCGCTCAAGAGTTCTTTTGGATACCCTCCAAAAGCAGAACGTAAGGAGAACGGCAGCTATGCCGAAGCAGAAGACCCACTCTGGTGCTAAAAAGCGCTTCAAGCTCACCGGTACCGGCAAGGTTAAGCGCCAGCAGGCCAACCGTCGCCACTACCTCGAGCACAAGTCCTCTCGCCTCACCCGCCGTCTGGCTTCTGACCAGATTGTTACCGGCGGTCAGGCTAAGGTCATCAAAAAGATGTTGGGTAAATAAGCCATCTCATCTTTGAGAAACTTGTGCCTCAACGGGCAATAACTTTTTAGACTCGCTCCTTGACTGGCATCAGCTAGCAAGGACAATAAGACGAAGGAGACACACGTGGCACGTGTGAAACGCGCGATTAACGCGCATAAGAAGCGCCGAGTAATTCTTGAACGCGCATCCGGTTACCGCGGACAGCGTTCACGCCTTTACCGTAAGGCAAAAGAACAAGTCATCCATTCATTGGTTTACAGCTACGACCACCGTCGTAAAAAGAAGGGTGACTTCCGCCGCCTATGGATTCAGCGTATCAACGCTGCAGCTCGTGCTGAAGGCCTCACCTACAACCGTTTCATTCAGGGCTTGAAAGCTGCTGAGGTTGAAGTTGATCGTCGTATGTTGGCTGAACTAGCAGTCAACGAACCGGCAGCTTTCTCTGCACTTGTAGAGATTGCTAAGAACAACTTGCCTGAGGACACTTCTGCACCTAAAGGTGAATAATTCTTAAAAGAATACGATTGTGCCGTTCTCTACTACATGTAGAGAACGGCACAATCGTATTCTGGGCTTTTACATGGTAAAAGATACAGAAAAATATATATCCGGTAGAGTGGAGACCGTGGATTTTAAAAAACGTTTAAGTACCCCCGTTGTCATGGAAAACCCTCAGGCTGACCGTGTTAAAGATATTGCAACACTAGCAACACGTCGTGGGCGCAATAAGAAAAAACAATTTCTCGTAGAAGGCCCACAAGCCGTGCGTGAAGCCCTCACCTCACATCTTCATACCCCACTTCTTGACGCCGTATACATCACAGAACGTGCCTTCGACCGTCACCGTGATATTGCTGAACTACTCGAAAAAGTACATGGCACGCCAACACCAGAACAAGGACGTAAAGTCTTCATGCGTATGGTGACTGAAGAAGTACTTGAAGCCATGTCAGACGCCGTCACCCCACAAGGCATGATTGCGGTAGCGTTCATTCAAGAACCTGACCTATCACGTATCTTCTTCGCTGAAGGAAAGATACCGCAATTGGTGGCTGTACTTGCACGCTTGCAAGATCCCGGTAACGCCGGCACCATCATTCGTGCCGCAGATGCCGCCGGCGCAGATTTAATCGTGACCACCACTGACACCGTAGATATTTATAACCCCAAGACGGTACGTTCTACTGCTGGGTCACTTTTTCACCTTCCTGTGATAAGTAACCTTGCGCTCACAGAGTTTCTTGATACTGCACGTCGTTACGGTATGGGTATTCTTGCTGCAGATGGTTATGGTGCGCTGGACCTTGACGAATTATCGGATATTGCGGCAGCTAAACGATGGGCAGTTCCTCACGACGAAAGCTCATACGATCTGTCACAACCGACAGCATGGCTTTTTGGTAATGAGGCTCAAGGGCTAAGCACCGATGAGAAAACTCTAGCTGATGAGCGCGTTGCAGTTCCGGTTCATGGTTCTGCAGAGTCTCTCAACGTTAGTGTGGCAGCTGCACTGTGTCTCTATGCTTCAGCTCGAGCGCAACACGGAACGAAAAAATGACCCAGATTTTTCCTCTCCAAGTTGTTGGTGGGGCTATCGTAGATTCTCTTGAGAAACCTACTCGACTTCTGATTGGGCAACGTCATGCTCCCAAAGAACTTGCTGGTTTATGGGAGTTTCCTGGCGGAAAAGTTGAGGCAGATGAGAGTTGTGAACAAGCCTTAGCACGTGAACTCGACGAAGAACTTTCGATACACGTCACTCTTGGCCAAGAAATTACAGGACCTCACCGACAAGGTTGGGCGCTATCGGAGCATGCTGCTATGCGTGTATGGTTCTGTACCATCTCGTCAGGAGAAGTCCACATGATTGAAGGACACCAACAAATACAATGGGTCGATATCAACCACGATCTATTATCTATTGACTGGATACCGGCAGATTACCCAATTGTTCAACAACTGATTAAGATGACAACAAGCTCTTACCTGAGTGAACCGTGTACAGAGAACGCTGAAGGTACACTAAACTAGGATGAAGACGAGAATAGAAGGCGCATACCGCGCTGTACACTATGCAACGAGATGAGTTATTAATGACTGATTCATTATCTGAAAGCACCAATCTGCCAGAGTCTTACCATATTCTGGCGAACCTTCAAGAAGTTCTTGAAGCAGATTCTGTGCAGGGATTAGAGCGAGTGAAGGATGCTTTTTCCCAAGAACTTTCACGCGCATTAGCTGCCGTTGAAGAATCTTCAAGTACTTTTGACGAGCTAAAACAAACACGTTTAGCGTTCCTTGGTGATAAGGGAAGTTTCACTCTTGCGAATAAGCAGATGCGTCACCTCTCTAAAGAGCACAAAGCTGAGATTGGCAAACTCATGGGGCAGGCACGTGGACGTCTGACTCAAGCCATTGAAGCGCGTAATGCTGAGCTTGAACAAGAACATGCGGCCCGCATTCTCGTTGAGGAAGCTGTAGATGTTACTGCTGTTTCTGCACGTCGTGCACTAGGCGGACGTCACCCTATTAACATTTTGCAAGATCGTCTCACCGATATTTTTGTGGCTATGGGATGGGAAGTTGCTGACGGTCCTGAAGTTGAATCAGAATGGTACAACTTCGACTCCTTGAACTTCCCGCCAGATCACCCCGCTCGAGAACTACAAGATACATTTTTCGTCGAACCTGTACAGGCACATTTGATGCTACGCACTCACACTTCACCAGTGCAAATGCGTTCCTTGCTCACTCGTGAGCTCCCGGTATATGTTGTCTGCCCCGGTCAGGTGTATCGTACTGACGAACTCGACGCAACTCATACACCAGTATTCCACCAGATTGAAGGTCTTGCCGTAGATAAAGGGCTCACCATGGCAGACCTTAAAGGCACTCTCGAACACATGGCTCGAGAAATGTTTGGTGACGACGCAAAAATTCGTTTACGCCCCAATTACTTCCCATTCACAGAGCCTTCTGCCGAACTAGACCTTTGGCACCCTGGTGCTAAGGGCGGTCCTCGTTGGATTGAATGGGGCGGTTGTGGCATGGTTAACCCGCAGGTGCTCCGAGCAGCAGGTATTGACCCAGAAGAATACTCCGGATTTGCTTTTGGTATGGGTATTGAAAGAACTTTGATGTTCCGCAACGGAGTAGAAGATATGCGCGACATTATCGAAGGCGACGTTCGCTTTTCACAGCAGTTTGGAATGGAGATTTAAAAGATGCGGATACCTCTTTCATGGTTGCGTGAATACGCACCAGTCCCTGAAGACGCACGTTCCGAAGACGTTATGGAAACCTTGGTGAAGGTTGGCTTAGAAGAAGAAGACGTTCACCGCCCTACGGACGAAATTTCAGGGCCGATTGTTGTCGGACAAGTTCTCTCTCAAGAACCAGAAACTCACTCTAACGGCAAAACCGTGAACTGGTGTCAGGTGCGTGTTGTCCCTGAGGGACAGACACAAACCCTCACCGGTAAAGGGATTGAAGAATCTGGTATTCAGGGAATTATCTGTGGCGCCCATAATTTTAGCGTAGGCGATAAAGTAGTCGTGACGCTCCCCGGCGCTGTACTACCTGGCGGTTTTGCTATTACCGCACGTAAAACATACGGTCACAAATCAGCTGGTATGCTTGCATCCGCTCGTGAACTGGGCTTAGGAGAAGACACCGGCGGGATTATCGTCTTATCTGATTTGGGTCTAGACCCCGAAATTGGTACTGACGCAATGGAATTGCTGGGCCTATACGATGAAGCAGCAGAAGTTAACGTCACCCCGGACCGTGGATATGCTTTCTCTATCCGAGGTATCGCACGCGAATACTGCCATGCTGTTGGAGAACCCTTCAACGACTTTGTCGTAGAACTAGCAGAACGTGCACCAGCAACACACCAAGCAGAAGCAGCAGTTTCTCTGAACGATGATGCACCTATCCACGGAAAACTTGGATGTACCCGTTTCGTGACGCGTAAAGTAACGGGTGTTTTGGCAGACACTCCCACCCCACCATGGCTAGCTTCTCGTTTACGTTTAGCAGGAATCCGTTCGGTATCTCTTCCTGTAGACATCTCGAACTATGTCATGTTAGAGACAGGGCAGCCACTCCATTTTTATGATGCACAGAAACTTTCTGGATCGTTGTCTGTACGTCGCGCCCACGAAGGTGAAACCCTTCGTACTCTTGATGAGAAAGAACGTACTTTACACCCTGAAGATCTTGTCATTTGTGATGATTCTGGTGCTATTGCTCTTGCCGGTGTGATGGGGGGAGCAAGTACTGAGGTGACGACTGAAACTACTGAGATTCTGATTGAGTCTGCACGTTTTGACGAGGTTTCTATTGCTCGTTCTTCACGCCGTCATAAGCTTTCTTCAGATGCTTCTAAACGTTTTGAACGTGGTGTAGATTCTGCGTTACAGGCAGCTGCCGCTCAGCGTGCTGTTGAACTATTGGTGGAGCTTGCTGGGGCAACTATCGTTTCAGAGTCTAGCGACGTGAACCGTACAGAAAAACCTCAAGCGATTTCTCTTCCGATGGATTACACTCCATCCCGTATTGGTGTTGCATACACTCAGGATGAGATTGTTGGCACTCTAGAGTCTATTGGCGCTCAGGTCACGGCTGGTCGTGACACTTATGAGGTGATTCCTCCTACCTGGCGACCTGACCTAACGGATAAAGAGGACCTCACAGAAGAAGTTGCTCGTCTTATCGGGTATGACAAGATTCCTTCAACTGTTCCGGTTGCCCCTCCTGGTCGTGGATACACTGTTGAACAGATGACTCGTCGTCGTGTTCTTGATGCGCTTGCATCGAGTGGTTTGACGGAGGTCTATGCGTATCCATTTGTTTCTTCTCAAGCAAATAATTTGTGGGCGCAGCCTGTTGCTGGTGAGGACGTCGCGTCTATTCAACTTGCTAACCCTATTTCAGAGGCTCAAGGGCTTTTGCGTCGTTCTTTGCTTCCAGGGTTGGTAGAGGTTCTCAAACGTAACCTTTCTCGTGGGTTCCGTAATCTTGCTCTTTACGAGACAGGCCATATTTTTGTTCCTTCAACACAGCATGGTTCTGAGAGCATCCCCGGTTTGGGGCAGCGTCCTTCTGACGAGGTTATTGCTGATTTGAATGCGGGTATTCCTCATCAACCACGGTATATTTCTGGTATTTTCAGCGGTTATGAACATGAACAGATGCCTGGTGCTTCTGCTCGTGCTTATGATTGGCGTGATGCGATAGATGCTGTGGGTTTGATTGCTGATGTTGCCGGTGCCGAGTTTAAGATGGCTCAAGGCACTCATCAGGCTTTCCACCCCGGTCGTACTGCTGTGTTCTCTGATTCTTCTGGTGCTGTGATTGGTTACGCTGGAGAGTTGCACCCGCAGCTGCTCAAAGATCATGATCTTCCTGAACGTACCTGCGCTTTTGAGATTAACTTCTCTGCGTTACTTGAGGATAAAGCTGAGGTTGTTGAGGCTTATAGTATTTTTGGTTACCCAGCAGCTACTCAAGATGTGGCGTTGTTAATCGATGCGGATGTTCCTGCTGCTGATGTGGCTCTTGCACTTTCTGAGGGTGCGGGTGAGCTGCTAGAAGATTTACGAATCTTTGACGATTATCGCGGTGAGGGCATTCCAGAAGGTAAGAAGTCTGTGGCGTTTGCTCTGCGTTTTAGGGCTTCTGACCGTACCTTGACAGCTGAAGAAGCTAGTGCTTCTCGTGAGGCTGCTGTGGCTGTGGCGGTGGAACGTTTTGGTGCTGTTCCTCGTGTGTAGTGAGTAGCGTGTTCTTCGTCTATAGACGGTAGTTCTTGATGGTGCTGATGTTGGCTTGTGCTGGCATCAGCACCATTTTTTCAGGAGTTTGTGAGGTTCGTCGTGGAGAATGGAAGAATCCGAAATCTCTGAGGAAATCGGGGGACTCTAGTTGTTATCTAACGGGGCTTTTTATGAAGTACACGTACAATGGTGTCTTATCCTCAGTGAAAGAAAAATTATCTAAAACATCGGGAGATACTATCGTGACTGAAGAACCCGACAACGATTCGTTCTTCGGCTTTGATAAGGCTGAAGATTATGATGATGAGGTTGTTGACCACCGTAGCCGTTGGCTGACCGTCGGAATTATTATCATTGCGATTATTTCTTCGGTATTTTTGGGCATTCAAGGGGCTCGTTCGTTGTCTGCGGCGTCTTCGCATGCTGGTTATGAAGACCGCACGTGGGTTTTGACTGGGGCCTATAAGGATTTGACTCCTGATTTAAAGACTAAAGATAATGTTGCGATTTATACCGGTAAGTTGCCGGTGGATCAGCAGCTTGATAATAAGTTGTTTATTTCTGAGCTGGGGGATCCCGTAACTGTTCATGCTGGTGAGATGATTGAGTTCCGTGGCTCTGAGGCTGGTCGTGTTCGAGCTGATTTTCCTCAGGAAGTAGACGCTTTATTGGCTACGACAGAAGGTAACTCGATTGAGGTGATTCGTACTGGTGCTAAGGGTACGTTGAAGCCTATTACTGCTGAGGTAGTGTTTTCGGAGCGGCTTAGTGGTTGGGCATATATTATCGGCGCTTTTGTAATTTTTGCTGGTGGTATTTTTGCGTCGGTGAAGATTAATCGTCGTCGTTCTATCGTGGAAGATGACGAGTATTAGTCTTGTTGTGAGAGCTTTGTGACTTCATGATAAGGAAGCCTTTTGTGATGGTGTTTGACCATCGTGAAGGGCTTCTTTTATTGTTTGATGGTATCCGTTAAAGAGTATTTTTATGCTTATTTGGTGGTTATCTTTGAGTAGTTTTCGCTCAATTTATGGGGTTTATCCGTGTATTTTTCCTATAAGTGTATAAATATCGCAAAAATACTCATATAATCGGTGTGTGCTGTAGAAGATGTACAGCAAGTCTAGTTTTCTTATTGTTCAGATGTTGGGGGACTAGGCTAACTAGCAGGTTGCTTTGCTGAGAAAGAGAATGAATAGAATGTCTATCCCCTCGACGAAAACGGCTCGTCAAGCTCGAATTGTTGATTTACTGCAAAAACATCATGTTCGTTCCCAAGCTGAGTTAGCGCAATTACTCGTCGACGATGGTGTCAAAGTAACGCAAGCGACCTTGTCACGTGATCTTGTTGAGATCGGTGCTGAGCGTGTGCGTGATGAGAAGTCCGGATTGATTTATGCTGTTCCGCATCATCCTGTTCGTCGTTCATCGGCTGAAGGTGTTGATGCGCGCATGATTTCTTTGTTTAGGGAACTTCTCATCACTGCTGAAGCCTCGGCAAATTTGGTGATTCTTCGGACTCCTCCTGGGGCTGCGCAATTTATGGCTTCTGCTATTGACCAAGCGAGTATTGAGCCTATTCTTGGGACGATTGCGGGGGACGATACGGTGATGGTTATTACTCGTGACCCGCTTGGTGGAGAGCAGATGGCTCAGAAGTTTTTGGAGTGGGCAGCTTAGCCTTGTTTCTGGTGTTCTTCGATGAGTTGTTGCATTTCTTTTAGCTGGAAGAACTGAGCCACTTCGAGGGGATGCTGCACTCCGATGGTGAGGTCTGCGCCAGCGTTGAGAAGTCGTTGTGCGATGTCTTGGCTATTTTTGAAGACGGCACACAATAATGCGGTTTGCCCTCTGTCGTTGAGGCGGTTGACGTCTGCTTGGTGTGTGAGGAGTAGTTCTACGACGTCGAGTTGTTGGTGGTAGCTTGCAAGAATAAGTAAAGTGTCGCCTTTGGCGTTGGTGAGATTGGCTGGGATACCTTGGTTGAGTAGTGGTTCTAGCTCTTCGGTGTTTCCTTCTCGTGCAAGGTCAAAGACTCTGTTCAGTAGGTCAATTTCTGCGGGGGTTAGGTCTGTCATGAAAATCTCCTGTGTTATTGTGAGTAACTCATAATAACAGATTTGTTGTGAGGAATAAAGAAAACCTTGACACGATGAAACCTTACGCAATCTTCGCAGAGAAGAGGACGCTGTCGCTGCTCTAACAAGGTGCTGGCGTGCACTAATATGAGAACGTATGCAACCCCTGAGTGAATAGAACGCATTGTGACAACCTTCAACGAAACCCCTTGTAATGTAGCTAGCCTTCTCCTCTCTTGTGCTCACCTCGAGCGTGATGCATTGTTTTACCAAGATACTGTTCTGAGCTACCGACAATTACAAGTAATGGTGTCTCAAGCTCAACTAGAGCTACGAGAACTTGGAGTGGGGTATCAAACACCGGTGGCTCTTTCCCTGCCTAATATCGTGGCGATGCCGGTGTATTACTATGCAATCGTTTCATTGGGGGCAATTTGCGTTCCGTTGAACCCGCTGCTTTCCGAACGTGAAGTGCGGTATCACCTAGAAGACTCTGGTGCGCAGCTATTCATTGCATGGGAGGGGGCGCGTGTGATGATGGAGAATATCTCTTTTGAGGGGGTCCAACAGCGCATTGTAGGTGCTGAAACTTTTGCAACTCCCTTGGATATGGAGGCTTTAGAAGAATTTGCTATTGAACTGGTTAGTGTTCATGCTCAAGATCCTGCTGTTATTCTCTATACTTCTGGTACAACAGGGCAACCCAAAGGTGCTGTTCTGACTCATCAAAATCTTTTATCCAATGCGATGACGGTGGCAGAATTTTTTGACTACACCCCAGAAGACGTCTTTTTTGGGGGGCTGCCGCTTTTTCATTCCTTCGGGCAAACTGTGTCGATGAACGCGGTCTTCGCTGCGGGTGCTTCGGTTGCCTTATTGCCACGCTTTACTCCTGAGGCGGCTATTGAATTATGCGTTGAAGCTGATGTCAGCATTATTGCTGCCGTCCCGTCGATGTATGCTGCAATGTCGGCCTCTTTAGAGGGACAAAAATCTTCAGTGCTCATGGGTAAGATTCGTTACGGAATTTCTGGTGGGTCTCCTTTGTTGGCCTCAATTCATGAGGACTTCTATAAGTTGGTTGGCTGTCACATTCTTGAAGGCTACGGTTTGTCTGAGGCTTCTCCGGTTGTTTCCTTTAATCAGCCTTCTCGCCCTCCTGTTGTTGGCTCTGTGGGGACTGCTTTAACGGGTATTCGTGTGCAGGTGCGTGACAGTAACGGAGAAGTGCTTCCTGCCGGTGCGCCAGGGCAGTTGTGGGTTAACGGGCCTAATGTAATGTTGGAGTACTGGAATAATCCTGAGGCAACTTCTCAATCATTATCTGATGGATGGTTGGCAACGGGGGATATTGCAACAATTGATGAGCAGGGAAATATTTTTATTGTTGATCGGCTCAAAGACATGATTTTGCGTCATGGATATTCTGTATATCCGCGAGAGATTGAGGATGTTATTGCGACGCATCCTCAGGTGCGTATGGTGGCCGTTGTGGGGCGAAAAGATATGCGTGTGGGGGAGGAGATTTATGCTTTTGTTCTTCCTCGTCAGCAGTGTTCTCCATCGCAAGAGGAAGCTCTTTGTTTGGAGGTTGAACACTTGTGTGTTCAGCAGCTTGCGGACTATAAGCGCCCTCGTCATTATCGGGTTGTTGATACGTTACCCTTGGGTGCGACTGGAAAAATTCTCAAGCGTGACTTGAGTCAATAGCGTATTATATGACTTTTTGAGAAATATTATCCATAGGTTTGCATATTTATAGATAATTATTCATACTTGTTGATAACGAACAAACCCACCCCACTATCAACAAGACAAAAGGAATACCCCCCCATGAAAGAGCGCGTCGTCCTCGCATACTCCGGCGGACTAGACACATCCGTAGCCATCGGTTGGATTACAGAAGCCACCGGAGCAGAAGTCATCGCCGTAGCAGTAGACGTAGGACAAGGCGGAGAAGACCTCGAAACCATCCGCCAACGAGCACTAGACTGCGGAGCCATCGAAGCCTACATCGCAGACGCACGCGAAGAATTCGCCACAGACTACTGCATGCCAGCACTAGCAGCAAACGCCCTCTACATGGACGCATACCCGCTCGTCTCCGCACTATCGCGCCCCGTCATCGTCAAACACCTCGTACAAGCCGCCCAAAAATTCAATGCAACCACCGTCGCTCACGGATGCACCGGAAAAGGCAATGACCAAGTCCGCTTCGAAGTAGGCATTCAAACCCTCGGACCAGAACTCACCTGTATAGCACCAGTACGAGACCTAGCGCTGACCCGAGAAAAAGCAATCAACTACGCAGAACACAACAACCTACCCATCGTCACCACCAAGAAAAATCCCTTCTCCATCGACCAAAACGTCTGGGGACGAGCCGTAGAAACAGGATTCCTCGAAGACATCTGGAATGCGCCGACCAAAGACGTCTACGACTACACCGACGACCCCACCTTCTCACCAGCACCAGACACCCTCACCATCACCTTCGAACAAGGAATCCCCGTCGCTATCGACAACAAACCCGTCACGCCGCTAGAAGCCATCACCGAAATGAACCGCCGAGCCGGCGCACAAGGCGTTGGAAGAATCGACATCGTCGAAGACCGCCTCGTCGGCATCAAATCCCGAGAAATCTACGAAGCGCCCGGGGCCATGGCACTCATCGCAGCCCACCGAGAACTCGAAAACGTCACCATTGAACGTGAACAAGCACGCTTCAAAAAAATTGTTGGCCAACGCTGGAGTGAACTCGTCTACGACGGACAATGGTTCTCACCCCTAAAAAAATCTCTCGACGCTTTCATCCAAGACACCCAACAAATGGTCAACGGAGAGATCCGCATGGACCTACACGCCGGACGAGCAGTCGTCACCGGACGACGCTCCACAAGCTCCCTCTACGACTTCAATCTCGCCACCTACGATGAAGGTGACTCCTTCAACCAAGCACACGCACGCGGATTCATCGAAATCTTCGGACTCTCCTCAAAAGTTGCCTCCGCACGCGACCAGCGCCTCAACCCCTAAACCACATACACGACCACCCTCTATCAAGGCTCAAACCATGTCTTCAGACCAAAAACACGGCACCAACTCCGGTTCACTCTGGGGCGGACGGTTCACCTCAGGACCAGCAGAAGCCCTAGCAGCACTCTCCAAATCAACTCATTTTGACTGGCGACTAGCACCCTACGACATCGCTGGTTCCCGAGCACACGCCCGCGTCCTGCACCGAGCACACCTACTCAACGACGCCGAACTAGAACAGATGCTCACCGCCCTAGACACACTAGAACAAGACGTCCGTCACGGAACCTACACCCCAGCAGAAGACCACGAAGACGTTCATGGCTCTCTCGAGCAAGGACTCCTCGAACGGGCAGGAGAACAACTCGGCGGAAAGCTCCGTGCCGGGCGCTCCCGCAACGACCAAATCGCAACCCTCGGCAAAATGTACCTACGTGATAGTGCAACCTCGCTCTCCGCCCACCTCCTGAACGTTATCGACGCACTACTCCACCAAGGAGAACAACACCCCTACGTCCCCATGCCCGGACGAACCCACCTACAACATGCACAACCTATCCTCCTATCCCACCACCTCTACGCCCACGCTTGGGCACTCAGCCGAAACCTCGAACGCCTCCAAGACTGGGACCGTAGAGCTGCCATCTCACCCTACGGATCAGGTGCGCTCGCAGGCTCCTCTCTAGAACTCGACCCAGAATCTATTGCACAAGAATTAGGGTTCAGCTCTGCAAGCTATAACTCTCTTGACGCAACAGCTTCACGTGACGTCTATGCAGAGTTCCTTTGGATTACGTCGATGATTGCCATCGACCTATCCCGCCTCTGTGAAGAAATCATTCTTTGGTCAACTCAAGAATTTTCCTTCGTGACCCTCGACGACTCCTTCTCTACCGGCTCATCGATTATGCCCCAGAAGAAAAACCCAGATATCGCCGAGCTTGCTCGTGGCAAAACAGGTCGTATCATTGGCGATCTCACCGGACTCCTCGCCACCCTCAAAGCTTTACCGCTTGCCTACAACCGAGATTTACAAGAAGATAAAGAACCTCTCTTCGACGCCATCGATCAGCTCCATCTTCTCTTACCTGCTATTGCCGGCATGGTTACCACGTTGAGCTTTAACACTAAACGTATGAGTGAGCTTGCGCCCCAAGGTTTTGCCCTAGCTACTGACATCGCTGAATGGCTTGTACGTGAAGGAGTGCCCTTCCGAGAAGCACACGAAATAACCGGAGAAGTAGTTCAACGCTGTGAAAAGAACCAGTGCGAGTTATGGGAACTTAGCGAAGACGACTACCTGAACATCTCCGCTCACCTACATGCTGGTGTACGTGAAATACTCACATTAGAAGGTTCCCTCAACTCCCGAAAAACTCAAGGTGGAACAGCACCAGAGGCTGTTGCAGAGCAACGTGAAAAACTTCTCGAGGTACTCGCTTCGCACCGAACCTTTGCGACGCGAAAACATCTCGTAGAGCCGTGGAAGATTACCTAAAAATATGTATGCTGTCATCCTTTGCAAAGGTATTTTAAAAACTACACAGTATCACTAAGATTTTTGGCGTATAATCTCCTACGGACTTTCTACTGTTATAAACGCCGTTACCGTACGGCACGTAAGGTTTACATCACTCATGCATCAGAATGTATCTGCCGATATGCCCATCGACGAGTTAATTCCCGCCGCATGCGCACAAATACCGGACTACCCTAAAGAAGGTATCCTCTTCTACGACGTCACAACACTTTTTGCTCATCCAGAGGTGTTTAAACGTTCCATTGACGAACTCGTTCATCGTTTTAAAGGAACCTTCGACATCGTGGCAGGTGTTGAAGCCCGCGGATTCCTCATGGCATCCGCCATCGCTTACGCTGCAGGCACCGGAGTGATGACCGTACGCAAAGCCGGAAAACTACCTCGAGATACCTTCACCAAAGAATACGAACTCGAATACGGTTCCGCAGCCATTGAAATCCACCGAGACGATATCCCCGCAGGAACACGCGTACTCATCGTCGACGACCTCCTCGCAACAGGCGGCACTCTCGCCGCTGCCGCATTCTTAATGGAACAAGCCCAACTCAAAGTTGCTGGTATCGGCGTCCTTCTTGAACTCGACGGGCTCGGTGGACGCGAAGCCATCGGAAATTACACCATCGAAGCGCTCAGCACCGTGACTGAATAATAGATGACTCACCAAAACCACTAACGGGGGAATAAGTTGTGTAAAACAGCGACACACAACTTATTCCTCCTTCTATTTCCACTAGAGTAGTAGCTCAACAAAACGGTTTAAACACCGCAACGGCACCACAAATCGTCAAGCATCCTCAATTTAAAGATGCTTTGCCACCTCTGAACGAAAGAAAGAATACGCATGACCGAGAACCTCAACGCACCTTCAACGTCTACGGCTCAACAGAGGAACGACGAAACCTATATGCAAGCACTAAATCTCGAACGTGCCTACGTCAAAAAGCTGTATCAACGTTTAGACCATATGCGTGCCGAAACAGAACAAAAAATCTCCGATGTACACCGCAACCAAGAAGCCGGTAACCATCAGAACCGTTCAGAACGAGACGCCTACGCCATGCACTACGAAGACCGTCTTGCCCAGCTCAACGCAGTAGATCACCGTTTAGTATTCGGCCGTCTAGACTTTGACGACGACAAAACCCACTACATTGGCCGTATCGGCATTGTCTCTGAAGATTACCAGAGACTTCTCACCGACTGGCGTGCCCCAGAAGCCGGCACCTTCTATCAAGCTACCGCTTTCGACAGGAACGGGGTACGTCGACGCCGACACCTCACCCTTGAACACCGTGAAGTAACCGCCATTGAGGACGATATCCTTGACTCCTCCCTCCTTGATGATGAGAGCACTCTGCACGGTGAAGGTGCACTATTGGCAGCTTTGAACCGCAAACGCACTGGACGCATGGGTGATATTGTTGCGACCATCCAATCAGAACAAGACCGCATCATTCGTGCAGATTTATCGGGGGTGCGAGTCGTTCAAGGTGGCCCCGGTACCGGTAAAACAGCAGTCGCCTTGCATCGTGCCGCATATTTGCTGTACACCTTCCGCGAACGCCTCAACAACGCTGGTGTACTCGTTATTGGTCCAAGCGCTTCTTTCATGTGGTACATCGACCGTGTGCTTCCTTCCCTCGGCGAGACCGGCGTAGTGATGTCCTCTTTGGCAACGCTATTTCCTGGAGTGCGTGCTGTTGCCGAAAAGGACTCTAAAATTCATCAGCTCAAAGGCGACTTACGTATGGTTGAAGCTATCAAACGTGCCGTACGCGACCGTCAGAAAACCCTTGATAAAACGGAATTTTTAACTGTCGGCTCAAATCAGCTAAAGCTCACTCCTCGTATGGTTCGTGCAGCACGTGACCGTGCCCGTTCTACGGGAAAACCTCATAATGAGGCTCGTGAAACCTTCGTCAAAATTTTGATACGTGAGCTGACTCAACAGCTTCAAGAACAACTTGATTCTTCTTCTGGGCAGAGCCTTGAACGTCCTTACCTGGAAGAAGACGTTCGTTCTTCTATGGACGTGCGTAAAGCCTTGAACCTTGCATGGATGCCTCTATCTGCTGAGACTTTGGTGCGCTCGCTTTTTGCTAAACCTCATTATCGTGATTCTGCATTATCTGAATTTACTGCTGATGAACGTCAACTATTGGCACGGAGATGGGATGCTCCTTTAACTGAAGCTGATGTGCCTCTTTTAGATGAAGCTGCTGAGCTTCTGGGAGATTTTGAGAAAGTTGTTGGTGCTTCGGCTGCTGCTCGTGCACGTTTAGAGTATCTTTCTAATCTTGAGAATGCGAAGAAGACTCTTGAAAATGTTCATGCTCAGCTTACCGATTATGGTGTTGAGGGTGTTATTACTGCTGAACAATTGGCTGATTCTTATGCTATGGCTCCTGAACGTATGAGCGCTGCTCAGGCTGCGTATGCTGATCGTACATGGGCGTATGGACACATTGTGGTGGATGAGGCTCAGGAGCTGACTCCAATGCAGTGGCGAGTATTGTTCCGCCGTTGTCCCATGAAGTCTATGACGATTGTTGGGGATATTGCTCAGGCTTCTTCTGCGGAGAGCGCTTCTTCATGGGAACAGGCGTTAGAACCTTTTGTGGGGGATCGTATGACGTTGGAGACGTTAACGGTGAACTATCGTACTCCTGCGCAGATTGCTCAAGCTGCTGTTGCTGTTGCTCAAGCTGCTGGGCGTCAGGTAGATGCTCCTCGTGCAGTTCGTCAGGGGCAGTGGGCTCCTATTTTGCATCGTGTTTCTTCTGATTCTTTGTACCAGACAATAGTGGATTGTGTGACCGATGAGGTTAATAACGGTGGCGGTCTAATCGGCGTGATTGTTACAGACGAACATTATGCTCAGGTGGTTCAGGCTGTGGCAGAGCATCATCGTGAGCGTTTTGGTACGTCTATGACAGTTGTAGAACGTCAGATTCTGGCTCTGACACCGTGGGAGTCTAAAGGTTTGGAGTTCGATGTGGTGATTGTGGTGGAGCCACAAGCTATTATTCGGGCTTCGCAGGGCGCTATTGGTGATTTGTATGTTGCGATGACTCGTCCAACTCAGCGTTTGTATATGGTCGGTGCTGAAGAGTTCCCTGCTGGTTTAGAGTAGATGTCATGTACCGTTGAGTGTGCTTGTGATAGTTTGAGCATGTTTTGGAGTGTTTTGTCGATACACTAGAGACGGTATCTTGAGTTTTTGGATAATGGGTTTGTTGAGAGAACCGTAAGAAGGAGTAAGTATGTCTGTGAGCGTGTTAGAACAGCAACGTAATGATGATTCTTTTGAGAATATCTGGCAGGAGCTTAAATGGCGTGGTTTAGTACATGTGAGCACTGATGAGCAAGCGTTAGAGAAGGCCCTTTCAGAACAGACTCTTACTTTTTATACGGGTTATGATCCAACTGCTGCATCTTTGCACCTGGGCCATTTGGTTCAACTGTTGTTGATGCGTCGTCTGCAGCTTGCTGGACATAAACCATTGGGCTTGGTCGGCGGCGCAACGGGGCTCATTGGTGATCCTCGCCAGACTTCTGAGCGTGTTTTGAACTCTCGTGATGTTGTCTCTGAATGGGTGAGTAAGCTTCGCACTCAAATTGAGCGTTTCTTAGATTTTGAGGGCGAGAATGCTGCTCAGATGGTCAATAATCTTGAGTGGACTTCTGAGCTTTCTGCTATTGATTTTTTGCGTGAGATTGGTAAGAACTTCCGTGTCGGCACGATGGTGAAGAAAGAGATCGTTGCCAAACGTCTGAACTCTGATGAGGGTATTTCTTATACGGAGTTCTCGTATCAGGTGCTTCAGGGTAATGACTTCCTTGAGCTAAACCGTCGTTATGGGTGCACTTTGCAAACTGGTGGTTCTGATCAGTGGGGCAATTTGACTTCTGGTACGGAGCTGATTCGTAAGACGGAGAGCAAGAGCGTGCATGCTATTGGTACTCCGTTGATTACGAATTCTGATGGTACAAAGTTTGGTAAGTCTGAGGGTAACGCGATTTGGCTAGACGCTCAGATGTGCTCTCCATATGCGTTCTACCAGTTCTGGTTGAATACTGCTGACGCTGATGTTTTGGATCGTTTGAAAGTCTTTACGTTTAAGACTCGTGAGGAGATTGAACAACTGGGTGCTGCTGTTGAGCAGGAGCCTCATAAGCGTTTGGCGCAGAAGACTCTGGCATTTGATGTGACGTCGTTAGTTCATGGTGTTGAAGCAACTCAGAAAGTTATTGCTGCGTCTGAGGCTCTTTTTGGGAAGGGTTCTTTCTCTGATTTAGATGAGGATACTCTTGTTGCTGCTACTGCTGAGCTTCCTCGTGCCTGTGTGAACGTTGATGGTCTAGATATGGTTAACGTTTTATGTGAGAGTGGCTTGTCTGAGTCTAAATCTGCTGCGCGGCGTACCCTTAAAGAGGGTGGCGCTTCGATTAATAACGTGAAGGTTCAAGGCGAAGACGCTGCGATTTCTCTTGATGATTTGTTGTTTGGTCGGTACGCGCTGATTCGCCGTGGTAAGAAGAATATGGCGGTTATTGAGGTAACTCGTTAGGTTCTTGATATACAGTCAGGCCCTCCTCTAGTTTTCTAGGGGAGGGCCTCACTGATGTATGGGGCTATGATTTTTTCTTGGTGTTCTGGTAAACGACATCGAGGATATAGAAGAAAACAGTTGGAATCATCGCAATAAACGGTAGCGCAATGAAAACTGCTCCGGTAAAGGTATTCTGTGGAATTTTAGCAAAGGTCATATCGACGTCTTGTGAGAAGAGCGTTATGCCGATGAGGAAACAGACGAATGGCCAGATGATTTTACTGGGGGAGAGTCGGCTGATACGACTGATGATGGTGTTCGTCGTTTTCTTTGTTCTTTTTCTTTGGAATGCTTGTACCGCTTGTAGTGCTGTGATGATTCCAAGGATAATCAGAAAGATGCCGAGGTAGTAGTTTTGGTAGATGATGTAGTATTTTGCGTTGAAGTTTCCGATGCATAGGGCAAGACCAAAAAGTAGAAATGCGATAGCTACAGATGTCTTTTGCCACGGGTTCGTTCTTTGCCACGGGTTGTGTTTGTTTTGGTTCATCGTGGGCTACCCCTTCTTTGTGCTTGTCCCTTAATCTACTATGGTTTTTATAAATTTTTAAGGTCTATGGTGTAATCCTGTTGAAGAATTCTTCTTCGCTGAGAACTTGTATTGGTGAGCCTGCTTCTTTGAGGGCAGTGGCTTTAAGTAGTTTTCGTGATGCATTGGAGTTTGCTTTTTCGTGCTGAGGGCTGGGTATTCCGACGATGAGTAACGTTGTTTTCTTCGTGAGGCTTTTTTCTGCTGTTGCTCCGAGAACGGTGATAAGTTCTTGCACTGCACTACGTTGGCCGTGTTTGAGTGTTCCTGTTATAGCAATGCGTTCTCCTTCTAAACAGGGGGTTTGTCCATATCTTTCGATGAGTTCTTGAGCTGAGAGCTGTTCTGCATAGAGGCCTGGGCGTTGTAGACTTCCGCTTCTATTATTTTGTGTTGGAGGGCAGAGCTCTTGGATTTGTTCATATGGGTAGTCTTCCTGCATGCGAACAAATATTTTGGCGCAGGCTATAGCATCTGAAATAGCTTGGTGGTGTGTGAATTCTTCGTTGGGGAAATAATAGTAGTAGACGTTATCGAGGCTTTTACGTTCTATCTCGGATGCAAGAATTTTGCGGGCTAGGCGTAGGGTGCAGAATCGTCGGTTCTCGATTGGTTTTTGTTGGTATAGACGATTGAGGTCAGAGAGTACATATCCGTCGAAGGCCATGTTGTGTGCAACGATAGGATGCTCTCCAATGAACTGAGCAACTTCTTTTGCGATATCTGACCATTCTGGTGCGTCTTCGATGTCTTTTTCGGTGATTCCGTGAACCCAGCTGTTAATAGGGTTGAAGTATCGTACTTCGGGGTGAGGTTTGATGAGGGTGTAGTAGGTATCGATGACTTCTCCGTTGGTCGTAAATTTGACCATACCGATGGAGCATGCTGATTTACGTTGTTCGTTGGCAGTTTCAAAGTCGATGGCAATGAAGGTGTTCATAATATTTCTGGGCTTTCTGTGATGCTTTAGTGCTGTTGTATGAGTAGGTTCCTAGAATCGATTTTATCTTTTTAGAGTGACGGTAATTGCTGTTTTGTATCACAATTTTATTTTCTTACTTCTAAATATCGCTCTTGACTAGTAGTTTTGTTCTTTTTAGGGGAATCTTTTTCTGAAAATGTGACCGGCATCTACGTTTTTCAAGTTGCAGA